>DNJM01000101.1:5626-8099 GCA_003489085.1 Lachnospiraceae bacterium | reverse complement strand
CATTAAGAAGAAAGCGAGGGCTAACTATGAAGCAGAATAATATGTTAGCAATGATTTTAGCCGGTGGCCGGGGATCCCGTCTTCACGCTCTGACTAACAAAGTGGCAAAACCTGCCGTTTCATATGGAGGAAAATACCGTATTATTGATTTCCCCCTCAGTAACTGTGCAAACAGCGGTATTGACGTTGTCGGCGTATTAACACAGTATGAATCCATTCTTTTAAACAGCTATGTCGCTGCCGGACGCCGCTGGGGGCTGGACGCAAGAGACAGTGGTGTCTACGTTCTTCCGCCACGTGAGAAAGCGGACTCCAATCTGGATGTCTACCGCGGAACCGCTGATGCGATTTCCCAGAACATTGACTTTATCGATACCTATTCTCCGGAGTATGTTTTGATTCTGTCCGGTGATCATATTTATAAAATGAATTATGCAAAGATGCTTGCGCATCACAAGGCCTGCGGTGCGGATGCTACTATCGCTGTTATTGAAGTACCATTAAAGGAAGCCAGCCGTTTCGGAATCATGAATACAGACGAGGAAGGCCGTATCGTAGAATTTGAAGAAAAGCCGGAGCACCCGAAGAGCAATCTGGCGTCTATGGGTATCTATATCTTTGACTGGAAGCTTCTGCGGAAAATGCTTCTGGCAGACATGAAGGATCCGGACTCCAACCACGACTTTGGTAAGGATATCATCCCAGGACTCTTAAATGACGGTAAAAAATTAGTTGCCTATAAATTCAAAGGATACTGGAAGGATGTTGGTACCATCGACTCCCTGTGGGAAGCTAACATGGACCTCCTGGACAAGAATAACGAGCTGGATCTGAATGACCGTACCTGGAAGATCTATACGGAAGACGCTACTACCCTTCCGCACTATATCGGACCGGATGCAGACGTTAAACGTGCTTTTATCACACAGGGCTGTGTGGTTGACGGAGAGGTTAAGAATTCCGTATTATTTACCGGCGCCAAAGTAGCACCGGGAGCCAAAGTCATCGACAGTGTACTGATGCCTGGAGCTGTGGTAGAAGAAGACGCTGTGGTACAGCGCGCATTGGTAGCAGACGGTGTCAAGATCGGAAAGCAGGCTGTGGTAGGCAGCGCTGACAGTGAACATATTGAACTGGTTGCCAAACGAGTAAAGGGGGTAGAATAACATGTATAAGGCATTTGGAATTATCAATTCTTCCGGACGCAATATCTGGGTGGAAGGTATGCAGGACTACCGGCCGATCGGTGCATTCTCCTTCCTTGGAAGATATCGGGTGATTGATTTCCCGATTTCCAACATGAGCAACAGCGGTATCGATCGGATCCAGGTTTATGTTACCAATAAACCGCGTTCCCTGACAGAACATCTGGGAACCGGACGTCACTATAACATTAATTCCAAACGTGGAAAATTACATATTTTGTTCTCTGAAAACCGAACCGAACGTGACATTTACAATACCGATATTGCAGGTTATCTTGAAAATATGGAATACATCGAGGGAATGCATCATGAATATGTAGTCATTGCCCCGAGCTACATGGTATATAGTGCAGATTTCAGTACTCTTCTGGAGACCCACATAGAATCCGGTGCAGATATTACTCTGTTATATCATTCCGTTGACAATGCCAAGGATTCCTTCTTAAGCTGCAATACCGTGAACCTGAACCGTCAGAAGGGGGTTCTCTCCATTGAGCCAAACCGTGGAAATGCAAAGAACCGGAACATTTTTATGGATACCTATATTATGAAAAGCTCCCTCTTCATCGAACTGGTCCGGAAAGCTAAAAAGGTATCTTCCATGTATACACTGGCCGATATCGTCAACATGGAATGTGATGAGCTGGATATCCGTGGCATATCTCATCGTGGTTACTTTGCCTCCATCACAGATTTCAAGAGCTACTACGCTGCTAATCTGTCTTTAATTAACTTCAAAGCTGCCAGCAGTCTCTTTGATGATGAATGGCCGATCTATACCAGGACGAATGATTCCTGCCCGACACAGTATTTCGAAACCGCAGATGTAAAAAATTCTGTTGTTTCCAATGGCTGCCTGATCGAAGGCAAGCTTGAAAATTCTGTTATCGGCCGTGGATGTACCATTAAAAAGGGCGCCATTGTCCGGAACAGTATTATCCTGCCGGAAGCAGTGATCGGCGAAGATGCTATTGTAGAGAATCAGGTTGTGGATAAGCATGCTCAGATCATTCATGCAAAGGAAGTCATTTCCACTCCGGACAATCCGGGATACATCAGACGAGAAGATATTCTCTAAAAAATACAGGCTCCTTCACACACATCGTGAAGGAGCCCTTTTATGATAGTTATTCCTGTCGCTGTAAATCAGTCTTCCTGAATCGGAAATGGTGCATGAATCGGCGTCTCCATATCCCAGATCTTATATTCACCCTTCCAGTAATAGGCCGGCCGGCATCCGCCGCTTTTGAACACCCGCATCATTTCTT
>DNJM01000101.1:0-5342 GCA_003489085.1 Lachnospiraceae bacterium | reverse complement strand
CCGCATCATTTCTTTCAGTGTCCGCACCTCTTCCGGAAACCATGTGGCAAAGAAGCCCAGCTTCTCCGGGACATGGCAGTCACTGGATCCAATCGTTGTCAAACCGAGCTCACGCGCATAATCCGCCGCTTTTTTATTTGCCTCCGGCAGAGTACTGCCATTCAGCACTTCCACACCATCCAGCCCTTGCACCGTCCGCAGGTTCTCTTCCAGTCCACGATTATTATTCCGAAATGGATGTGCACTGAAGCAGATTCCACCCTGCTTTTTCACCAGATCAATAAATTCCTGAGCGTTCACCCGCTCTTTGGGATATTCATCAATTCCAAATGCAACAATGTCACCCTGCAAAGAGAAAAACTCAATTCCGACAAAAATCGGAAATCCTGTCTTTCCAGAATACTCTTCAGCATATTCTTTCAACCCCATATCGTCATGATCTGTAATACAAATAGCATCCAGACCTCTTTTCTTTGCCAGTTCTACCATTTCCTCCAGTTTCAAAAAGCTATCCTTTGAAAAGGTAGACTCGTGCATATGCATATCAATAAACATATCTCTTCCTCCGATGTTCTTTCCGTTGTGTCCCTCTTATCTCTTCCGCGAATTTCAAAATTCGATGGCTGATACCCTCCCATGAAACCTGACTCAAGTCCGGCAGCTTCTGCTCCGGATTCTTCTGTGCATGCTCGATCTGATTCTGAATCGCCTCTGCCAGCCTTCTTTCAAATCCGTCCAACTCTTCTTTTCTTGGCTCATCCATATTCCGCATACCGGGAAGTGTTACAAAAGCAATGCCATTTCCCGGAATATTTTTATGAAACCATTCCGCTATGCCCGGAATGTCAGAACAAACCACACGCAGTCCACAGGCGATAGCCTCTATATTAACCAGCGCCAGTCCTTCAAAGTAAGACGGCAGTACGAATACATCACTCTGCCGGAATACATCTGCCAGCTTCATCTGCGGCAATGCCCCCAGAAATTCAATTCGATACCGGCTCTTCTTTGCCAGCTCCTGAATCGCTTCATATTCTTCTTCCTGACCATGCCCTCCGGCAATCTTCACCTGCAGTTCTTCCGGAGCATAGGGAAGGTATTCCAGCGCCCGAAGCAGACTGAACACACCTTTCTTTTCCGATACTTTTCCGGCAAACACCAACTGCGCATAAGTACGCGCCTGCTTCTCTCCACGATAGAAAATGTCCTGATTGTAGCCGGCGCCGATCGCACGCACCCGCTTCGCTTCGATTCCGAATAAATCCTGAATCTCTTCCTTCTGCTTCTCCTGCAGAGCAATGACTCCATCCAGCTTCTGAATCTGCTCTTTGATCTCTTCTCGAAACAATACATTTTTACAGATCTGCCGGATATCCGAGCCGTGGCAGACACCCAGAATCAACTGATCCGGATACCATTTCCTTACAAGCGCTGTCAATAAGTACAGATGATGGCAAAGTATCAGATCCGGTTGAAATTCCTCAATCGCTCTATCCATCACTTCATGAAAGGCTTCTGCAAACTGCCCGGCCATTTCCTGTGTCAGATCCTGATACCGCAAGCTTTCATACGGCATCTCATCCGACATACCTGCCACTGCAAACGGCAGTTTCTCTGTTCGGTATATAACCGGATAAAACACAGTTCCTTCCGGAAACTGTATCTGATCCTCTTTATAGACTCCTGCTACGACTGCCTGCTCATGCCCCATGCGGCTCCACTGCTGCACTAACGCCGTAAGATAAATTCCGCTCCCGGTACTGTTCGGTTTTTGGGCCGTGATACTCAAAACTCTCATGGTATATTCCCTTTACTTTCTGATTTTCGATGCACCATATAAAACCGGTGTTTCTTATAACTCCTTTTTCGCTCTATTAAGTAAATATTTTTCATGGTCTTCTTATTCCTGCCATCTAGGCCAGCAGAATTTCCTGCAAAGCCAGACGTGCTCTTTCCGGCATTTTCATGCATTCCAGCGTAGACAGAATGGATTTTACAGGAGCACCTTTTTGTAATAATTCATAGATTTTCCACATATCATCGAAGGAAACCATATTCACCTTACCAAAAAGCTCCGCGATCTGCTCCGGCACCCGATTCACCGCATCCCCGATTGTCTCCGGCAAACGAACCGTTATCTCGGAAAGACAGGGAATGTCAGAAAGCATTACCGAAAGCACATTTTTTCTGTCATCGTAGGTACATTCTGCCTCCAGCACTTTTCCGTCCGCTTCCACCTGCACCATCTTCTCCCGTGTAACGCCCCAGAATTCCAGCTTCCAGCTTCTTTTTGCAGGAATTCCCTGCAAAGCGCCTGCAGCTCTATGAATCAGCAGAGATTTCTCCTCCCAGTTCCAGGTAAACAGGGTATCTGTCCACTGCTCATTGTCATCCTTGTCTTCATACAGATGGAACTCTCCGTCATTTCCGGCAAAAATCTGCACTCTGAGCGCTGCCGGATTATTCACTCCATTTTCTCCATCCGTCAGCACTGCATAAGGAATGATTCCTCCCGCTTTGGCCAGTACCGGAATCTCCTCCACATCACGTACCAATGTAAGGCTTCGATCTCCCTCATAGATTCTTCCATTGAAAATATCAAACCATTTTCCCTCTGGAATCCATGCCTTAAAAAGTGCCAGCCCACTTGCATCCGTTTTTTGCGTAATCGGGCATGCAAGCAGCTCTGTGCCGAAATAGTACTCATTCGGAACCATATACGCTTCATCCTTCTCAGGATTTTTGTAGTACATAGGCCTTACCAGTGGTTGACCTTCCCATGATGCAAGTACGTTCATACTGTACAGATATGGTATCAGCTCATGCCGCAGGCGAAGATAACGTCCCATCGTCTCACGGTATGTCGCATGAAACAGCCATGGTTCCTTGTGAATGTAAACATTGCAGGTACTGTGCAGCCGCAGAATCGGTGAAAACACACCGAGCTGCACCCATCTGGCAGTCAATTCTTCATCTCGATATCCAAACATATGCCCGCCGATATCATGGCTCCACCATCCATATCCCACATTACTTGCTGTAGCGGTAAAATATGGCTGAAAATCCAGAGACTCCCAGGACACAACTGTATCCCCGGAAAAGCCAATGGGATATCTGTGGCTTCCGATACCCGCATATCTGGAAAAGGTCATCCCACGCCTTCCCTCTCGAAGGCTGTCCTGATAGTGCAAATAATTAATCATCCACAGCGGATCCAGTCCTTCCATCCTGGTTCGTGTCCCCTGCTGCCAGTCCAGCCACCAGAAATCAACGCCCTCTTCCTCATAAGGATGACAAATGAAATCAAAATGTGCTTTCATTAATCTGGGATCTGTCAGGTCAAACCCTATTGTTTCTTTCTTCTCCGGATCCATTCCCATTGCCTCTGCCATCGCAGAATACTGTTTTTCAAAGGCTCGAACACCATCCGCCGGATGTACATTCAGACTGACTTTCAGATAATGCTTATGCAGCCATTTTAAAAAGCCGCGGTAATCCGGGAATAGTTCTTCATTCCAGGTGTAGCCCGTCCAGCCAGAGCCATACGCCGGATCAATGTCAACCAGGTGCCAGTCCATATCAATCACTGCCACCGAAAGGGGAATTTCTTCCTGTTCGAACCGTTCGATCAACTCCTGATATTCCTCTTGTGTATATCTATAGTACCTGCTCCACCAGTTTCCCAGCGCAAACCGGGGGATCAGCGGTGTTCCCCCGCAAAGTTTATAAAAGTCCTTCAGACATTTCTCATACTCATGCCCATACCCGAAGAAATATAGATCCAGTCCCTGATTTTCTCTGGCACAGACCCATCCATCTTCCGTCAGCAAAATCGACCTGCTGTCATCCAGTACCGTAAAACCTCCCCGGGAAATGAGTCCTGCCTCCAGCGGAATCGCTCCATCCGCCTCATCCAGTGTTCTGGCCGTACCCTTTAGATCTCTGATCTCAGCTCCGTAATACCAGTTCCAGATACATCCCTCACCTTTCACAGCAATACTGAGTCCCACTCTGGAAAATGCCTGTTTATCATATTTTAAATGCAACTGTTCCGTAATTATCTCGAGATTTTGCTCCGTCTCACGCACCTCAAACTGCGGCACAGAGAATCTTCTGTTTTGCACCCGCTGAGAGAGGGCATCTACAAACATGCCATTCTCCTGATATTCCAGTCGGATCAGCTGTGATGTCAATACCGTAAAACGATATTTTTCTCCCTGAACGACTGCCCTTTCATCTGCTGTTCCCATATGCATATATCTTGCCTCCAAATCCATTATTTCTTTTGTGCCGCATATCTTTTCCACTTTTGCCGCTCCGGCAAATTACCCAAAAACTTCTGCTGCGGCAACAATTTTGAGTATTTCTCCATCTACTTTATCCCGTCCATATGCATCCAGAAAACGCTCACGGTATTTATCCGTTTGCAGATTAAACCAAAGCGTCCAGACTCCCCAAAAAATGTCTATATGCCTGTCTCCAACGCCACCGCTTCCCACATCGATAAACCCGGATAGTTTCCAGTTGTTAAGAATAATATTGGGCAGACAATAGTCACCGTGAAGCAACACTTTGCTTTTAAGAGCATCTTTTCCTTCCGTCAACACATCATAGGCTTCTTTTGCCGAACGGTAGCCGAAGCTATCAGGAAACTGAGATTTATCATAATTTCCTGTACAGTAATTCTTCTCAGCTACAGTAAGGTATTCTGCTGTTCTATCCATAATCGGGCAGCCCGTATAATCTGTTTCGTGCAGTTTTCTTAATTCATATGCAAGAGTGTCACATAAACGCTCAGGATTCATAAGATACTCCTCATACACGCAATCCTCTCCAGCCACAGCGGTTGTTAAAAGCCAATCGTTGTCAGATGATATATAGTTTAACACCTTGGCGCCAATACCCTTAAAATCAAAATATTCTGTCATTTTTGCTTCTTTTTCAAGTGTTCCCTTGTCCGAACATTTTAAATAATACCCATTCCCTTTGTCAATGAAATATACTTTTGCTTCGGGTGAGCAGGAGCTATCGTAAATGTTCGCCTCGGACATAACACGCCGAATATCCTGCGGTATTTCATTTGGAATTTGGTTCAATAATGTTTTCTTCATTTTCTCACTCCTAACTCTTTCTTCCCCAAGTCCGTCATTTCAAAATATATTTTATCAAAACAGGTATAAATTTGATAGACCCGTTTTGAACTAATTTGATTTTCTTGCGGCGCTTACATTTATAACCGGACATTCTTTGCAAAAGTATAAAGAACCTACAAAGCCTCTGTCTCAGAGCGCCTTGCAGGTTCCTTTTGCTTACGCTATTTACTTTTTCTTCACAGGAATCCA
>DNJM01000083.1:416-17220 GCA_003489085.1 Lachnospiraceae bacterium | reverse complement strand
CCGATGGTCTTCATTGTCGGGAACAGCAGCACATCACGGATCGCCGCTGAGTTTGTCAGCAGCATACACATTCTGTCGATTCCGAATCCGATACCACCTGTCGGAGGCATACCGATTTCCAATGCGTTCATAAAGTCTTCATCCGTTGTGTTGGCCTCTTCATCTCCCTGTGCCAGCAGTGCTTCCTGTGCCTTGAAACGCTCTCTCTGATCAATCGGATCATTGAGCTCAGAATAAGCATTTGCCATCTCCCAGCCATTCATGAAGAACTCGAAACGCTCAACGTATTCCGGATTCTCCGGTTTCTTTTTGGTAAGCGGAGAAATCTCAATCGGATGATCCATAACAAAGGTCGGCTGAATCAGATGTTCTTCCGCGAATTCTTCGAAGAACAGGCTTAAAATATCTCCCTTCTGATGTCTTTCCTCATATGCCACATGATGCTCATCCGCAAGGGCTCTGGCCTCCTCCAGTGTGTGCACTTCATTCCAGTCTACCCCGGCATATTTCTTTACAGCATCTACCATAGTGATTCTTTCAAATGGCTTTCCAAGATCCATTTCGATATCATTATATACGATGGTTGTTGTACCAAGTACTTCCTGTGCAACCGTACGATACAGATTCTCTGTCAGATCCATCATACCGTGGTAATCTGTGTATGCCTGATACAGTTCCATCAGAGTGAATTCCGGATTGTGTCTGGTATCCAGACCCTCATTACGGAATACACGGCCAATCTCATATACTCTTTCCATGCCGCCGACAATCAGCCTTTTCAGATATAATTCCAGTGAAATACGCAGCTTCAGATCTTCGTCCAGTGCATTAAAATGTGTTTCAAATGGTCTTGCAGAAGCACCGCCTGCATTTGCCACCAGCATCGGAGTCTCTACTTCCATAAAGCCCTGTCCGTTCAGATAACTGCGAATCGCACTGATAATCCTGGAGCGCTTGATGAAAGTCTCCTTTACCTCCGGGTTCATAATCAGGTCAACGTATCTCTGACGATAACGCAAATCCGTATTAGTCAGACCATGGAACTTTTCCGGCAGAATCTGAAGGCTCTTGGACAGAAGCGTCACTTTAGAAGCATGAATAGAAATTTCCCCTGTCTTTGTCTTGAAAACTTCTCCTTCCACTCCAATGAGATCACCTACGTCAAATTTTTTGAAATCCTTATAGACTTCTTCTCCTACATTATCTCTTGCCACATAGGACTGGATATTTCCTTGCAGATCCTGAACATTACAGAAGGATGCTTTTCCCATCAGACGCTTGGACATCATACGTCCTGCAATGGAAACCATCTTACCCTCCAGTTCATCAAAATGCTCTTTGATCTCCTGGCTGTGATGTGTCTGTTCATATTTTGTAATCACAAACGGATCCTTACCATTTGCCTGTAAATCTGCAAGCTTCTCGCGGCGTACTTTCCTTAACTGATTCAGATCCGGTTCCTGTACGTTCTTCTGTTCACCCACGTTTTTCACTCCTTCATTTTATCATTAAACAGTTCTTTCAATCTTTAAAATCTTATATTCCATGATGCCTGCCTGCGTTTCCACAGAGACAGTTTCCCCTGCACTGCGGCCAAGCAGTGCCTTTCCAACCGGAGATTCATTAGAGATCTTGCCCTGCAGGCTGTTCGCCTCTGTAGATCCTACAATCTTAAACTCCAGCTCTTCCTCGAACTCGCAGTCGTATACGGTTACGGTACATCCGATATTAATCTTTTCAGAATCCACTTCATCCTCTACCACTACTTCTACGTTCTTTAAGATCTTCTCAAGTTCTTCTATACGAGCCTCAATATCTCTCTGCTCATCCTTGGCTGCATCGTATTCCGCATTCTCGGACAGGTCACCCTGTTCCCTTGCCTCTCTGATCTTTCCTGCAACCTCTTTTCGCTTTACAACCTTAAGGTTTTCTAATTCTTCTTCCAGTTTTTTTAAACCGGTATAAGTCAGCAGCGTCTTTTTTTCTTCCATAGTAATAACTTCCTCCTTACTCATGCCCAGTCAAACCTGTTAAAATGAGATTGCTTATTCATGATAATCCGAATGCGATTCACCTGAATCTTCATTCGAATAAGCACGGCAACTATAAATAGTTCGACTCCCGCAGTTTTGGTATTATAACTCATTGGTACGCTATTGTCAAGATACAATCACTGTCTTCCAAATAAACCTTCTAAAATTTTTCGAAAGACTACTTTACGCATCCGGCATCCGTTCCTCCAGCAGCTCCTGAAGCTGCTCAAAGCTTTCTGTCTGATTGATTTCATTGCGCAGCTTTGCTGCATTCAGAAAACCTGTTGTATACCATGCCACATGCTTCCGCATTTCCAGAATTCCCATATGATCTCCCTTTTCTTCGATCTGCATTCTGGCATGACGGAGCATCATTTGCTTTACTTCCTTCAGGGACGGCCGTTCCGGTGTCCGTCCGGTCCGCTCATATTCTACCAGCTCCCGGAAGATCCACGGATTTCCCTGCACGCCTCTTCCAACCATGATCCCATCGCAGCCGGTTTCTTTTCTCAGCGCTTCTGCCTTACGCGCAGAGGTCACGTCCCCGTTCCCAATAACCGGGATGCTGACTGCCTCCTTAACCTGACGGATGATATCCCAGTCCGCTGTCCCTGCATAGTATTGCTCCCTTGTTCTTCCATGAACCGCAATAGCTGCGGCTCCGGATGCTTCTGCAATCCGCGCAATTTCCACCGCATTGACATTTGTGTCATTGAAGCCTTTTCGAATCTTTACCGTAACCGGCTTTTTGATCGCTTTCGCGGTCTTGCTGATAATAGCCTCCACCCTTTTTGGATCCAGCATCAGAGCAGAGCCTTCTCCATTCTTAACGATCTTCGGCACCGGACACCCCATATTAATATCCAGAATGGAAAAAGGCAGCTCTTCCAGCTGCTTCGCCACCTCACTGATCGTATCCGGATCAGAGCCAAAGAGCTGCAGCGATACCGGAACTTCTCTCGGATCAATCTTCAAAAGTGCCTGCGTATTCTTATTTTTGTACTGTACAGCCTTCGCGCTGACCATTTCCATACATAAGAGACCTGCGCCCTGCTCTTTGCAAAGCAAACGGAACGGCAGGTCGGTAACGCCTGCCATTGGTGCAAGAATATATGTATTGGAAAGAGTCACATTTCCTATCGTTAATTGTCTCAGCATTCTGCCCTACTCCATTTCTTCCGGATCGATTCCCAGGAAGAATACCTTATAATAGATCTGCAGCGCCTCCAGAAGCTCCTGCTTGGTATTCTGCAGCTGCCGGATCTTCAGTCTGCTGCCGATCTCATCGAATCGCGGATCGAACTCCTCCGATGTAACTTCAAAGCAAAGCTCGCCGTCTTCCTCAAAAACCAGTGTCAGTATTCCACCGACGTCCTCCGTATACAGTACACACATGATTTTCAGCTCATCCTTAATCCTGTCCGGAAGATTATCGAAATCCGGATTCAGATAATATTTCTGCTCATAAGAATTCGCTCCGCATAATACAATCTTATCCTCATACATGTTTATACGTCTCCTTCACCTTAATATATTCTTTATTCCGCATAGCCATACACGCCGCGCACGGATACTTCTCCTGAAGAGATCCGGATCAGCCCGCCGTCTTTTTTCCGTACCAGCAGGCGGCCTTCCCCATCAATCCCTTCAGCTGCTCCGCTGTATTCACCGCCGGGATCCAGGACCCGAACCTCTTTCCCGTAATTAACCAACAGAGCATTGTAGGTATCCTGCAGCCATTCCAGGTTCTGTTCCTGCTCGTATCTGTCATATGCTTTCTCCAGATAGTTCAGCATGGTTCCCATCAGTCTGGCCCGGTCTATTTCTCTGCCGCTGATCAACCGCAGAGAAGTGGCCATATCTTCAATTTCCTGTGGAAACTCTGTCATATTGGTATTCATACCAATTCCGGTCACAACATACTGGATACGCCCTTCTGTCACACTCATTTCCGTAAGAATGCCGCAGATCTTCTTCCCATGGATTACCAGATCATTTGGCCACTTGATCTGTACCGGAAGCTCTGCCGCTTCCTGTATCGCCTGTGCCATAGCATACGCTGTCACCATTGTCAGCATCGGCGCTCTGGCCGGAGGAAACTCTGGCCGGAACAGCACGGACAGATATACATTAACTCCCGGCGGAGATACCCAGCTGCGGCCCCGACGCCCCTTCCCGTCAGTCTGCGCTCCGGCAGCCACTACGGTGCCATGCAGTGCGCTTTCCGCTGCCAGCTCCTTCACTCTCGTATTCGTGGAGTCCGTACTCTCCTTATATATCAGTTCTTTCCCCAGCCATTCCGTATTCATCCAGCGCCTGATCTCTTCTGTCACCGTCATCGCTCCCTTTCCGTATACCTCTAATATCCTAATGTGGCGGCAATCACAGCTTTAATCGTATGCATTCTATTTTCTGCTTCATCAAATACAACGGACTGCTCTGATTCGAATACTTCATCCGTTACCTCCATCTCCGTGATCCGGAAACGTTCTCCCATCTGTTTTCCGATCTTCGTCTTCAGATCATGAAATGCCGGCAGACAGTGCATAAAGATGGCCCCTGGCGCTGCATTTGCCATCATTTCCTTCGTCACCTTATACGGGCTTAATTCACGGATTCTCTCCTCCCATACCTCATCCGGCTCACCCATGGATACCCAGACGTCCGTTGCAATAACGTCCGCATCCTTTGTACCTTCCATCACATCTTCTGTCAGCGTTACACTTCCGCCACTTGCCTTTGCGTATTCCTGACACTCCGCAACAAGCGCGCTGTCCGGAAAGTATTTTTCGGGAGCACAGATTGTGATATGCATTCCCATCTTGCTGCATGCCACCATCATAGAATTGCCCATATTATAACGTGCATCTCCCACATAGGTCATCCGAACGCCTTCCAACCTTCCAAGATGCTCACGAATTGTCAGCATATCTGCCAGAAGCTGTGTGGGATGGAACTCATTCGTCAGACCGTTCCAGACAGGCACTCCCGCATACTTCGCCAGCTCTTCTGCCAATTCCTGACCAAAGCCGCGGTATTCGATTCCATCGAACATTCTGCCCAGCACCCGTGCCGTGTCAGCAATACTTTCCTTTTTGCCGATCTGAGAACCGGCCGGATCCAGATAGGTCGTTCCAATACCCAGGTCGCGGGCAGCCACTTCAAATGCACAGCGTGTTCTTGTACTCGTCTTTTCAAAAATCAGAGCAATATTCTTTCCATGAAAAACGTCTACCGGCACGCCCTGTTTCCTCTTTTCCTTCAGATCCGCTGCCAGATCCAGCAGATACCGAATCTCTTCCTGTGTAAAATCCTTTAACGTCAGGAAATGACGTCCTGTCAGATCCACTGTGGATTCCTTTTCTGCATCCAGAAGCTTATGCACGAATCTGGGCAGATTTTCTTTATCCGCTTTCTTTGCATAAGTTTCTTTTATTTTCTGTACTAATTCATCCATCGTATATACCTCGTATTTCGGAATTTTAAGAAGCTTGGCACTTGCCTCCGCCATCGCCATATACAGCTCTTCATCACTGCGTCCAATCGGAAGCTTCAGCACAAATGCAATCTCTGCTTTTTCCATATCAGACAGAAGCGCAAGTTTCTTACTATAATACCATTCATCATGCGTTTGTTCAATATAATAGATTTGCCCTTTTAATCCATAAATCATTCTTTTCGCATCAAAATAACCGATTTTCATATTCTGACGGCTTCTTTTGCTTTCAAATTCAATGATGCTTCCCAGCCGGACGCGTGGCGCAATCTCATACATGGTCGCCTCCTCCGGCAGCTTCACCCGCGGCTCTCTCCCCGGTCCATAGATCCGTATCTGGATGATATCCGTATACCCCCGCTTAATCAGTGAACGCAGCGGCACATTATTAATCACACCGCCGTCAACATACGTCTTGCCATGCAGTTTTTCATTCTTAAATCCAATCAGATAAGCACTGGCCAGAAGAAAATCCTCCAGAAGCCCTTCCGGAATATCCCGTACACTCAGATCCAGCTCCCGGAATTCTGATAATGAAAATGTCAGCAGACAGAATTCCTTCCCGGATTCTCGGATCTTCTTCTCGTCGATCACCTCATGGATCAGGTTCTTAAGCGGTGTAATGTCTACGCCGCCGTCGTGCAGCTTCCTGTGCAGCTCCCTTATCACCTCACCCAATGTCACTTCTTTATTAAACAACCGTTCCATCCACTCATCGTCTACATCCATCACTCTGGAAAATGTCATTTCTCTCCAGATGTGCTCCGCCTGCTCCAGATTATCCATGCAGACCAGTGCACCATTCAGAGCCCCTACCGATGTCCCCGCGACTGCATTAATCTTCACACCGGCCTCCTTCAGTGCTCTCCATGCACCGATCTGGTACGCTCCTCTGGCGCCTCCTCCATCGAATACAATACCGTATTCCTTCTCCATATCAATTACCGGTTTCATTTGATTCCTCCTGTCCCTATATAAATCTGTCCTCAATGATGCATATTCCTGATAATCGAAAGGAGAGGAGCATTCTCTGCTTCCTCTCCTATATGCTTTTCTAATCCTGTTTCGAATCCGTACCTACTTCGACCACAGACTTTACCAGTCCTGCAATACTCTGTATCTCTGACGGGATAATGATCTTCGTTGCTTTTCCATCCGCTGCCTTAACAAAGGCTTCCAGACTCTTCATAGTCAGAACCGCCTCATCCGCACCAGCTTCCTTCAGGAAACGAATACCATCTGCATTCGCCTGCTGTACTTTCAGGATCGCTTCTGCCTGACCTTCTGCTTCCTTGATCATCTTTTCTTTCTGCGCCTCCGCACGCAGGATCGCTGCCTGCTTCTCTGCTTCAGCGTCCAGAATGGCGGATTCCTTATGACCTTCCGCTACCAGAATCGTGGACTTTTTCTCTCCCTCTGCCCTCAGAATAGCTTCTCTTCGCTCACGCTCTGCCTTCATCTGCTTTTCCATCGCATCCCGGATCGCAGAAGGAGGAATGATATTCTTCAGCTCTACACGATTTACCTTAATCCCCCACGGATCGGTTGCCACATCCAGGGATGCACGCATCTTGGTATTAATCGTCTCCCTTGAGGTCAGCGTCTGATCTAATTCCAGATCACCAATGATATTACGAAGTGTGGTTGCCGTCAGATTCTCAATCGCCATAATCGGATTCGCGACGCCGTAGCAGAAGAGCTTTGGGTCCGTAATCTGATAGAATACAACCGTATCGATCTGCATCGTAACATTATCCTTCGTAATTACCGGCTGTGGTGCAAAGTCTACAACCTGCTCTTTCAGGTCTACTCTTCTGGCAACTCTTTCCAGAAATGGAATTTTAAAATGAATTCCTACTCCCCAGGTAGCCTGATACGCTCCCAACCGTTCCACTACCAACGCCTGTGCCTGCTGTACAATCTTAACACAGGAAATCAATATCAAAACAATAAAAACTACAATAGCAATCCCGACTATTTTACCAATTAATCCAAACATACCTTATGCCTCCTCCTTCTTTTTGACAACCAGTTTGACACCTTCGATTCCTGTGACTTCTACGATACTGTCCTTTGCCAGCATACCATCGCTCTCTGCAGTTTTTGCCGACCATTCCATACCACCGACCTCTACACGTCCTGTAGTTCGCACGGTATCGATCTCTTCCAGCACCACACCGGTTCGGCCGACCATACTTTCTACATTGGTTTTCTCACGATTCGAATTAAAATGCTTTATGGCAATCGGCCTCGTCAGTACCAGCAGTACCACAGATATGACCAGAAACAGAATGACCTGTACACCAGGTCCTGTTCCCAAAAATGCCGCCACACAGGCAGCCAGAGCTCCTCCGGCAAACCAAATCGTTGTCAATCCAAGTGTCAGAATCTCGATCACCAATAGTATGATAAATAGTATCAGCCACATTAATGGATTCATATACACTCCCCGTTTCTCTTTTGAATATCTTATAAATGTGCTGGCTTTATCTTACTATATTTTCAGGCAATTTACAAGAAAAGGATGGTGTTTTCCAACATCATCCTCATACTTTTATTAATGGAACCAATGTCCTCCGACTTGCTGTCCGTAATTTCCACATCCAAAATATAATGCGCTGCCAATCGGATTCACACCTGCCAGTGCATCTGCAGCTGCCTGATAGCAGCTGGCTGTTGTCTTTCCGGATGCAAGCACCCGATCCAGCTTCCCGGTGATCGCCGGTCCGAACTGACCGCTCTGGTAGATGACCTCCCGGATCGAATTCGGATAAGATGCGCTTCGCACACGATTCAGTACGACTGCCCCTACAGCAACCTGCCCCTCATAAGGCTCTCCACCAGCTTCACAGTAGATCAATGCCGCTAATAAAGACTGTTCATTCGAAGATGCTGCAGCTGCATTTTTCGCTGCTTCTTCTGCTGCCTTTCTCTCTTCCTCTTTTCGTCTGGCTTCCTCCGCAGCTTTCCTTGCCGCCTCTTCCTCAGCAATCTCTTCTACTGTTTTCGCCTCCTGAGACACTCTCACCAGCTCTGCATGCGCTTTCTTTATGTAGAGCTCATTCTGCGCCTCATCCTGCACGGCAATCCATTTTTCATCCGCACCCTCTGCTTCACTGATCACCACATAGGAATCCTGCATATCCGCTTCCACCTCGGCATCCTCCTTGGGCTCGGTAAAAAGCTTTGCCTCCTCATGACTCGGCACGGCCAGCTTCGGACATACCTCTTCTGCCCTCCCTACTGCTTCCACTCCGAATGCCAGGCTCTCATTCTTTACAAATCCTGTTACATTTCCGGAAGAAACTCTGGACCATTCTTCCCCCTTTTCTTCTACTGAAAAAATGGTATTCGGATACATCTTTCCAACCACCGCGGCATCTTCTGTCCTGGCCTCGTATACATTCGCCTCAGCATCCACAGCAGAAACAGCTTTCTGATACCACTCCTGCGTCTTTGCCGCCAATTCGGCCATTTCCGGAAGTTTCTCCAGCGTCTCTTCCAGCGGCGTCTGCATATTTACCTCACCAATCAATGAGATCTGTCCCGCCGTAGGTACTGCCTGCAGGGCTGTCTCCGCGAATCCGGAGGTCAAAAGACCGGATAAGGTAACGACAAGACATATTGTTGCTTTTTTATGATTCAGCTTCATTTCTGATATCCTCCATCTGATTTTAATAAAAAAGAAATTCTTTACTAAAATTATACGTGAATAATTCTTTTTTATTACAAATATTACGAAACTGTTACATTTTATTTCGTTTTGATAGAGTAACACAAAAAAGTTTCTTTGTCAACCTTATCCGGCTTCCAATGTTTTACTTTGTTCTATTTCCTTCTCTGTCTGCACACCTCGTACATCAAAATACCGGCTGCCATTGCTGCATTCAAAGATTCTACCTGCCCATGCATCGGAATCCTGATCCTCCTGTCTGCTTTAGCCGTAACCTCAGCCCGCAGGCCATTTCCCTCATTCCCAATCAGAAATGCACATCCATCGGTATAATTTTCTTCATCGTAGAAATGTTCCCCTTCCAGATGTGCGGCATAAGAAGTGATGCCATATTCTTTCAGCTCCGGAAGAAATTCTTCCAGATTCTCCAAATATATGAATGGCATCCGATAGATGGATCCCATCGTAGAACGGATCACTTTCGGATTATAGATATCTACACAGTCTTTGCTCATCAGAATTCCGGTTACACCGGCCCCCTCCGCGGTACGCAGAATGGTTCCCAGGTTTCCCGGATCCTGCAGGTTGTCCAGAATCATCAGAAAAGGATGCTCCGCTCCCAGAATCTCCTCTTTTGTCCATTCCCGGCGCGTTACAATACAAAGAATTCCCTGTGGCGTCTTCGTCGCTGAAACCCGTTCAAATACTGAATCCGACAATATTTCTGCGGACACCTGTTTTTCTTCTACTATTTTCCTCTGCTTCTGATAAAATGTCTCCGATACATACGCCTTTCTGATTCGCTCTGCCGGTGTCTCCTCAAACATTCGCAGACCCTCAATCAAAAACACACCCTCTTCATCCCTGAGCTTTCCCTTCTTCTGTAATTGCTGCAGATACTTGACCTGCGCATTTCCTGTACTCGTAATCATATTCCACATTTCTCCTTTTCGCCTACCATTATAGCACAGACTATCCGGATAGCCTATAAAAAGCTTCCCCTCTGAATTAATTAAATTTTCTTAAAAATCATAAAAATAAACGAAAGATGCTTGAGTCTGCTTTTTCATTTTGCTACACTGTCATCAGTATGGCCAAACATTCTCCATACGGATCTTATAAAAGGCACTGGTGATAATAACATGAAGCGACTCAAAAAAGCACTGACAAAAATCATTCCTGAATATAGCTTCATTCCGCTTGCTCTGGCTCTCTCTTTCAACTTTCTTGTTTACTATGGTGCAAGACTGGTTGCCGGCAATTGGCATCACTACAACATAACCACTCCGCTGGACAGACGGATCCCCTTCTGGTCTCCGTCAGCATTTATTTATCTGGGATGCTATCTGTTCTGGTGTATCAATTACATTTTAATTGCACGACAAAGTAAAAAGGAAGTCTGTCAGTTTTTTTCTGCCGATCTGCTTTCACGGCTTATCTGCCTGGTCTGCTTTCTTGCCTTTCCAACCACCACGGTCCGTCCTTATGTGGAGCCTGACGGATTCTGGAATCAGGTAATACTACTGCTATATTCCATTGATGCCGCCGATAATCTATTTCCTTCTATTCATTGCCTGGTCAGCTGGTTCTGCTACATCGGCATAAAAAGAAAAAAGGAAATCCCTGTATGGTATCAGCGGATTTCCTGTATCATCGCAATTCTGGTTTGTATATCTACTTTGACAACAAAGCAGCATGTTCTTATCGATGTAATCGGAGGCATACTTCTGGCCGAAATCAGCTTCCGGATCGGAAAGCATACGTCTATTGCACAGACCTATGAAAGATTTCTGGATAAAATACAGCGCTTTATACCTTAAAGCGGTACCCAACTCCCCATATGGTCTCAATATATTGTGGATTCGACGTATCGAACTCGATCTTCTCACGGATTTTCTTAATGTGCACCGTGACTGTTGCAATATCTCCAATGGACTCCATGTCCCAGATTTCACTGAACAGCTCATCCTTCGTATAGACATGATTCGGATGGCTTGCCAGAAAGGTCAGCAGGTCAAATTCCTTCGTAGTAAATGCTTTCTCCTGTCCATTGATCCAGACTCTTCTTGCTGTAGTATCGATCTTCAGCCCACGAATCTCGATCACCTTATTTTCCTCTACATTACTGCCGATCAGACGCTCATACCGTGCCAAATGTGCTTTCACCCGCGCTACCATCTCACTCGGACTGAACGGCTTGGTCATATAGTCATCCGCACCCAGGCCCAGACCACGGATTTTATCAATATCGTCTTTCTTCGCAGACACCATAATAATCGGCGTGTTCTTTGCGCTGCGGATCTGCTTACAGATCTCGAAACCGTCCACGCCCGGCAGCATCAGGTCCAGAATGAACATATTATAATCCCCGGATAACGCCTTACTCAATCCCAGGCTTCCATCATTCTCCACATCTACTGTAAATCCACTCAGCTCCAGATAATCTTTTTCCAGCTCTGCAATCGCTTCTTCATCTTCTATAATCAATATCCTGCTCATGCACCGGCACCTCCTGATATTTTCTGATAACAAAATACATTGTCGTTCCTGTTCCTTCCTTACTGGTTGCCCAGATCTTTCCGCCATGTTCTTCAATAATCTTTTTTACAATCGACAGGCCGATTCCGCTTCCGCCTTTCGATGAATTTCTGGAAGCATCCGTCCGATAAAAACGATCAAAGATATACGGCAGCTCTTTTGCACCGATTCCCTTGCCATTATCCTCCAGCTCTACCTGAACGAAATCGCCGACATCCTTTACTCGAAGGTTTATCACGGCCTTATCCTTATCCATATACTTCAGCGAATTCGATATAATATTGTTAATCACACGCTTCAGCTGTTCTGCATCGGCAATAATCAGAGTATCTTCCTGCACATAGTTATAATAACCGAAAGCAACACCCTTCGCCTCCAGCTCCAGAGAAAGATCCTCCGCACAATCGGCAAAATACTCCCCTACAGGGATGGTCGCAAAATTATACGGAATGCGGTTTGTATCGATATTGGAGTAAAATGTCAGCTCATTGATCAACCGCTCCATCTCGTTTGCCTTATTATAAATCGTACGGATATATTTGTTCATTTTTTCCGGTGTATCCGCCACACCATCAATGATTCCCTCTGCATATCCTTTGATCGCCGTAATCGGCGTTTTCAAATCATGGGAAATATTACTGATTAATTCTTTATTATCCGAATCAGCTTTCACCTTCTCTTCCGCATTAGCCTTCAGCCGGCATCTCATCGCCTCAAAATCCCGACAGAGACCGCCCAGTTCATCATCCGTTTCCGCTTCTATTTTAAAGTCCAGATTTCCCTGCTGGATATTCTCTGCCGCCTTCTTCATCTTGCTGATCGGCCCGGCTACTCCCTGATAAATCCATATAATTAACAGAGAAGCCGTCAATACCAGAATCAGAATTACCGCCAGGATAATATCTATCATGAACTCACGTACTTCAGGAATGACGTCTTCTACATCCATAATAATAAAGGCGCTTCCTTTACTTCGATCCGGATACATAAAATCCGCCTGTTTAACCAGTACCTGAAGATCCCCTCCCAGATAAATACCATTATCTGAATCTGTCGTATCCGCCTGGTAAACAGGCAATTCTTTTATCACTTCCTGTGTCTTATCATCTTCTTGTCCGATATAGACTACAACATTGTCCTTTCGTACAAGCAGATAAGCATTTTTTGATGTCAGTTTTTTATTAATCTCTGCCAGATACGTAGCATCTTCCATTTTCTGGGGTGACTGCCGGACAGTTTCTGCCAGATCGTGATAAGATTTCTCCGTCACCCGGTTGAGTATCTGCACTGGATTAGAAAATGATTTATATGTTGTACCGGATATTCCGTATGTCTTTTCCACTGAACGGATCTGATACTGCCCGAACCACAAAATCGCTAATGCACTCATCAAAACCGGCAATGTAATAATCGTCAGAAAAGCAATGATCAGTCTTGTCTTTAATTTCAAACACTCACATCCTTTCAGAACCATTTCACTTTTTAAATCATACCATAGAAACCATGGCTTTTCACGAAAGTGGAGCTAAATATTTCTAAACTTTTTATAAAAACCCGGTTTTTCTTTAAAACCTCCCCATAAATGGCTATAATATAAAAGGACAGGTCAATAGCAACCATACACAAAAGTCATTTAGGAGGGGCTGAAACATGAATAACCACAAAGCCAAAACACAGCTGGAAACCAGCCAAAAGCTGACTGCTCCTTATCTGTTCACCTATGGAACATTCCGTCATCCTTATGTACAGAAGCACATCCTGGGACGTGTCATAGAGGGACAGGAAGCAGTACTCGAGGGATATACCATTAACTGTGCCGGGCAATATTATGATATTATTGAAAAGGCAGATGCTAACGTACCCGGCGTTATTTTACCGCTCACAGAAGAAGAGCTTGACAGAGCCGATATCTGGGAGGATGTTCCTCTCTACAAACGGTGCCGCAAAAAAGTGCGGATCGCAAATGGCTTCGTAACTGCCATCGTTTATGTGAAAACCAACCGGACAGAACCATTTATCGAGCTGACCGACTACGCCAGCCTGTCACAGCTTTCTGAGGAAAAGCTGAAGGAAGCCATTGATGCCTGTGTGGCATCGCATCCAGAGCTACAGAATATGCATAAACAAAAATAATATAATAAAAGACAGTATCAGAGCCGACATTAATACCAGCCTGATACTGTCTTTTCATATTTCCTTCTATTAACAATTCAGATAGGATTTCAATACTTCTACTTTATCCAGTTTTTCCCATGGAAGATCCAGATCATTGCGTCCAAAATGTCCATATGCTGCTGTCTGCTTATAGATCGGACGTCTCAGATCCAACATTTTGATAATTCCTGCCGGCCGCAAATCGAAGTTCTCTCTTACGATCTCAACCAACTTTGTTTCGGAAATCTTTCCGGTTCCGTAGGTATCAATCATAATGGAAGTCGGATGTGCTACGCCGATCGCATAGGACAGCTGAATCTCACACTTCTTTGCGATGCCTGCTGCAACAATGTTTTTCGCTACATAACGTGCTGCATATGCTGCAGAACGGTCTACCTTCGTACAGTCTTTTCCGGAAAATGCACCGCCGCCGTGGCGTGCTGTTCCACCATAGGTATCTACAATGATTTTCCTGCCTGTCAGGCCGCTGTCTCCGTGCGGTCCGCCAATTACGAAGCGTCCTGTCGGATTGATAAAGAACTTCGTATTCTCGTCCACCATTTCTGCAGGCAGAACCGGATCCAGTACATATTCTTTAATATCTGCATGGATCTTTTCCTGGGTGACCTCCGGATCATGTTGTGTAGAAATAACAACCGCATCGAGACGTGCCGGTACACCATTTTCATCATATTCTACCGTCACCTGAGACTTTCCGTCCGGCCGCAGATAAGAAAGTGTTCCATTCTTTCTCACTTCCGTCAGTTTTCTGGTCAGCTTATGTGCCAGGCTGATCGGATACGGCATATACTCCTCTGTCTCATCACAGGCATAGCCAAACATCATTCCCTGATCTCCTGCACCGATTGCATCCAGCTCTTCATCAGACATTTTATGCTCTTTCGCTTCCAACGCCTGATCCACACCCAATGCAATATCTGCCGACTGCTCATCAATCATCGTGATCACACCGCAATTGTCAGCATCAAATCCGAATTTTCCACGGGTATAACCAATCTCACGTACGGTGTCACGTACAATCTTCTGGATATCTACATAAGCCTTTGTGGTAATTTCACCCATGACCATAACCATACCTGTTGTAGTAGCTGTTTCACAGGCAACACGACTCATAGGATCCTGCTCCATAAGAGCGTCCAGAATAGCGTCTGAGATCGCATCACACATTTTATCCGGATGTCCTTCAGTCACTGATTCAGAAGTAAATAGTCTTCTTTCCATTTCATAACTCCTTTCGTCTTTCTCTCTTCATTGTTGAACTGCCAGATCTTTTTTCTCCTTAATAAAGAAAAAGCAGCCCACAATAATGGACTGTTTATGCTTAAAACAATCCTCTTATTGTTCGATTGCTCGCTCAGGTTGGCACCTTCCTTACGGGGTTGCCGCAGCTTCACAGATCCTTTGTATCTCCACTGCTCTGAATAAGAGAAAGTCTTGCTGTTTAATTTTAACTACGCCTATTACAATATACTGTTTATATACACTTGTCAAGTATAAATCAGAGATTTTCCCGGTAATCAAAAGAAGCCGCTACCCTTTTCCTGTACCGGCTTCTATCTGTTCCTTCTGCTATTACTTAACTTACCTTTAAAGTAAACTTCTGGATATCCTTTTCGGATTCTACACGCTCAATCAGACCGCCCAGACTTCTGAGCTTTTCTTCAAACCGTTCATATCCCCTCTGGATATACACGATATCATCCACAATCGTAATGCCTTCCGCTGCCAGGCCGGCAATACAGAGCGCTGCTCCCGCACGCAGATCCGGAGCGCTTACCCTTGCACCGGAAAATCCTTCCACGCCTTCAATCGTTGCTGAATTCCCTTCTACTTTTGAAAGGGCACCCATACGCTTCAGTTCATCCAGGTATTTAAAGCGATTTTCAAAAATGCTCTCTGTAATCGTACTTGTCCCCCGGGACAGAGAAAGCAATACCCCCATCTGCGGCTGCATATCTGTCGGAAATCCCGGATATGGCAGTGTCTTAATCTGGGTATGCCCCAGTCTCTTTTTAGCAATTACACGTACAGCATCGTCAAATTCCTCTACCTCACAGCCGATTTCTACCAGCTTTGCTGTTGTTGCCTCCAAATGCTTTGGAATGACATTCATAACAGTTACATCCCCATGTGTCGCTGCAGCTGCGAACATGAAGGTGCCTGCTTCAATCTGGTCCGGAATAATGGAATAAGACGACTTATGCAGTCTGCTGACACCTTTGATACGAATCACATCTGTTCCGGCTCCCTTGATATTAGCCCCCATACTGTTCAGGAAGTTTGCCACGTCTACGACATGCGGCTCTTTCGCAACATTTTCCAGAATGGTGGTACCTTCTGCCAGCGCCGCTGCCATCATTACATTAATCGTGGCTCCAACGCTGACCACATCGAAATACAGATGATTTCCCCGCAGATGTTCTGCCTCCGCCATAATAGAGCCATGTTCAATCTCCACATCTGCCCCCAGAGCACGGAATCCCTTTAAGTGCTGGTCAATCGGACGGCTTCCGATATTACAGCCGCCCGGAAGAGCCACCTCAGCTTTCTTATATTTTCCAAGCAGCGCCCCCAGCAGATAATAGGACGCCCTGATCTTCTTTATATAATCATAATCAATCGACAGATTCTGAATCGTACTGCCGTTGATTCTCACTGTATGCCGGTCAAGCTTCTGAACGCTTGCGCCGATTCCTTCTATTGCTTCTAATAAAACATTAATATCATTTACATCCGGAAGATTATCGATAGTCACTGTCTCATCCGTCATAATAGCTGCTGCCAGAATGCCAAGCGCCGCATTCTTCGCACCGCCGATCTCCACCTCGCCGACTAACGGATTCCCACCTTTAATCGCATATTGTTCCATTTATGTTTACTTGCCTTTCT
>DNJM01000083.1:0-229 GCA_003489085.1 Lachnospiraceae bacterium | reverse complement strand
ATCCGTCATAATAGCTGCTGCCAGTATTCCCAGTGCTGCATTCTTTGCTCCTGCGATCTCCACTTCCCCTACAAGCGGATTTCCACCTTTAATAATATATTGCTCCATATCGCACCTCAATTATTCGATATTTTTTCAATCCCTGTTTTACCCTATTAATTATTTGAAATCGATTACAAATCCATTTCGTTCTATAATCTTAACTATTATACCATAAAATCGATATTTG
>DNJM01000176.1:2404-2550 GCA_003489085.1 Lachnospiraceae bacterium | reverse complement strand
TGTGCTCTTCCGATCTCTCTTGGTAATCGGAGAGGTGACATAATCGGTCGCCATAAACCACGCACCCAGCATCAGTCCGCCGCCGCTTAAGTGGGCGGTAATGAACTGCGGATCGAAGCCATGTCCGCCGAACAGGCTGATAAAGA
>DNJM01000176.1:0-2166 GCA_003489085.1 Lachnospiraceae bacterium | reverse complement strand
AAAGAACGCGCCGAGCATCAGGCCGCCGCCGGCCAGATGCGCTGAAATATACGCATAATCAAATCCACGTCCGCCGAACAGGCTGATAAAGATCACAAAGGTAACCAGATATGTACCCGGAATCCGCAGATCAATCACTCCAAACAGAAGCAGAATAATAGCACCAATCATAATAGCAATCACAGATGTTTCTCCAATTGTACCCGGAATCCGGCCGATCAGCATATCAAAAGTATTTACTCCGCTCAAATTTCCATCCGCCCGCATCTGTGCCAGCGGAGTTGCCATCGTTACACCATCATAGGCGAAGCTTGTCATCCGTCCGGTAAAGGAAATCAGAAGGAAGCATCTGGCTCCCAGTGCCGGGTTCATAAAGTTCTGCCCCAGCCCGCCGAATAACTGTTTTACAACCAGAATGGCGAATACACTTCCCAGGGCTCCCATCCATACCGGAGCCTCTGCCGGCAGATTCAATGCCAGGAGAAGTCCTGTTACAGCTGCACTGTAATCTCCAATGGTAACCTTTTTGTGCATCAGTTTTTCATAGATAAATTCCGTCAGGACCGCAGTTGCTGTTGTTACAATAATATTCCACAGCGCCGGCAGGCCAAAGTTATATACGCCGAATAGCGTTGCCGGCAGTAATGCAATCAGCACCAGCAGCATGATCCGGCTGGTAGAGTCTTTGGCACGCACATGCGGCGATGAGGAAATGTTATAAAGTTCACTCACGACAGTACACCTCTTTCTCTCATTATTTCTTCTTATGCGATAACGCAATCTTTCTCATGGAACCGATCGCCTGCTTCAGCTGCCGTTTTGCCGGACAGATATAACTGCAGGAACCGCATTCTACACATTCCAGTCCTTCCCATTTTACAAAGGAAGCCTCGTCCATACGCTCTGCAAAATCAGCCAATCGGGATGGAATGATCCGGCTTGGACAAATTTCTACGCAGCGTCCACAGTTAATGCATGCCGTAGGCTCCTGTGCTTTTACTTCATCCTTCGAGAAGAACAGAATGGAGGAAGAGGTCTTGGTAACCGGAACATCTGTTGTAAACATGGCAAAGCCCATCATCGGTCCGCCGGAAATCACTTTTTCTGCCGGGCATTTTAAGCCGCCGGCTGCCTCCAGAAGCTCCGTATGGTTCATGCCCAGCGGCACCAGGAAATTTCCCGGTTCCTTTACCGCATCTCCGCTTACCGTTACCACACGTTCTGTTAAAGGCTTTCCTTCTATGACGGCTCTGTGAATACCGATCAGGGTCTCTACGTTATCCACGACACATCCGGCATCTGCCGGAAGCATGCTGGAATTAATAGCACGTTTTGTCGCCGCATAGATGAGCTGCCGCTCTGCTCCCTGAGGGTACTTCGTCATCAAAGGCACTACCTTCATACGCGGTTCATCCTTCACCAGCTCCGTCAGCTTTTCAATACAGTCCGGTTTATTATCTTCTATGGCAAAAATGCCTGTTGCATTGTCGAACAGCTGCAGCACAACCTTCATGCCGCTGATCAATGCATCCGGATTTTCCAGCATTCTTCGATAATCTGCCGTAATATACGGTTCACATTCCGCACAGTTGGCGATTACATAATCGATTTTTTCCGGTTCCTTCGGGGACAGTTTTACCCTTGTCGGGAAACCTGCGCCTCCCATACCGACGATACCCGCATCTGCAATATGATTTAAGATCTCTTCTTTCGTCATATACAGAGCCGGCTTTATCTCGCCGTAGTCAACTTCCTCATATGCACCGTCATTCTCAATTACAATACTGTTTACCTTTGAACCGGTCGGAGTGTAATGCGGCTCAATTGCTTTCACAGTTCCGGATACAGAAGAATAGATCGGAGATGATACAAATCCACCTGCTTCAGCAATCTTCTGCCCCTTCAGGACTCTGTCACCCACTGCTACAACCGGTCTGGCCGGTGCACCAATATGCTGGGAAAGCGGAAATACCAGATTGCCCTTCGGCTGTACCGCTTTGATGGCTTTGTCCTTTGCCAGACGTTTTCCGTCATCCGGGTGAACCCCACCCTTAAATGTTACAAGCTTCATATCCCATTTTTCCTTTCTACTATTTATATATACATCAAGAAAACTTATATATACCACCTATATATTATAGCAAATTCATCATAACATCCATAATT
>DNJM01000018.1:14118-16901 GCA_003489085.1 Lachnospiraceae bacterium | reverse complement strand
ACCAGTGTTTTTCAGCATTTTGACCGCATAGTCCTTCAGCATCTCCACATCCCGTTCTCTGGTCGGACGATAGAGCATACCTGCCTGACAGAACCGGCAGCCACGGATACAGCCTCTTTGAATCTCCAGCACCACCCGGTCCTGTGTAACCTTGATAAAGGGAACTACCGGCTTTTCCGGATAATACGTATTTGTAACATCCATTACCACCTGCTTTTTGACTATGGGACTTGCGGCCGCACAATTCGGTGTAAAGGAAGCGATCGTGCCGTCTTCGTGATAGGCTACATCGTAAAGCTGTGGAATATAAAGACCTTCTATTGCTGCTGCCGCTTCCAGAAATTTCTGTCTGGAAACGCCGTTTTGGCGGCACTTCTTATATAGATCCATCAGTTCAAAATAAACTGTTTCTCCTTCTCCGATATAAAAGATATCGAAAAAATCAGCAATCGGCTCCGGATTGGACACGCACGGTCCGCCTCCTATCACAATCGGATCCTTCCAGGTACGATCCTTTGCCAAAAGCGGAATCCCGCTTAAATCCAGCACCTGCAGGATATTCGTATAACACATTTCATACTGAATCGTAATGCCCAGAAAGTCAAAGGACCGGATCGGATCCTGAGATTCCAGTGCAAAAAGCGGAATCTGCTCCTTACGCAGAATCGCATCCAGATCCGTCCATGGCGAATAAACTCTTTCACACCAGACATCGTCTCTGCGATTGAACATATCGTAAAGGATCTGAATACCAAGATGGGACATTCCGATCTCATATACGTCCGGGAAACACATGGCAAAGCGGATATCCACCTTATCAGGGTCTTTCATCACGCTGTTGACCTCATTTCCGATATATCTTGCCGGCTTCTCAATATTCAGTAATATTTCATCACTCAAAGCTAGTTTTCTCATACTCAAACACCCTTCTGATTATGTAAAATACAATCCGCTAAGATTGTACTATAATACAGGGAATCTGTCAAAGTACTTATGTAATACTTTCGGCGGCAGGCTCTGGAGGTTCTGTAGGTACTACATCCCCTTCCCATATAAAAACCAGATTTTCTTCCACCCCTTCAACTCTTTTAAAACTTCTTTTCTGAATCTTCGATACAAAAGACAGCACTGTCTGTGGTCTTCTCTGCCGATGCGCTCCACGGTAAATGCGGCCCGTACCGCACAATCATACAACCATTCCCATTCCTCCTTTGTCAACTGTGGGAAGCCCGCTTTCATCTGCTCCAGCAGCTGCCGCTCTGTCAGAGATTCCTGGCGGGATTGTTCTTTCTGACCCGATGCTTCTTTTCCTGCAAAAGCACAAATATCACACATCTCATTATAGATTGCCGCAATTCCCCGATTCTCTTTTTTCATACGGAACAGCTCCCTTTTTTTCTGTCTTCGAATCTTCTGCTGTATGATACAAAGCACGACAACAGCACAGACAATTGAAAATGTAATCATTACCACCCATCCGGCACTCCTCAGAAGAAGTGAAACTCCATTCTTTTCCTCATCCGCAGTATTCTCCGCATTCGAAGCTTTCCCGGTATCACCATCGTCTATATTGACAACAGCTTTTTCCTCCCTGTCTTCTTTCAAAGGCTTGTCCTCTTCTTCCGGGACATCTTCTGCAGCCTCCTCCTGAGGCATCTCTTCCTGCCCTTGCTCCACGGTCAATGGCATATTGCTTCGTCCATTCTCCAGATAGGGCAAGGTATGCTCTCTTACCCGCCATCCAAGCTGAGAATCAAAAGTCTCACACCACGCATGTGCCATATCATCCGACACTACAGCGCTGTAAGTACCATCCTCCTGTTTCCGGAATTTTTCCGGGGAGATGATATACCCTTCCACATACCGTGCCGGATAACCACATTCCCGGTAGATCAGTGTTGCCGCAGTTGCAAAATGTACGCAGAATCCCTGTTGATTTTCAAAGAGAAAATACTCCGTAAAATCCTGGTCTTCCGGCATCTGTCCAGGTGTCAGACTATACTGCAGATTTTCGGAAAACCTCTGATCGATTTCTGCCGCCACTGTTTCCACGGCAGAATCTTTTATGGAAGCACACCATTCTGTAAGTCTCGCAAGATCATAGGGATATTCTTTATACGTTTCCTGCACGAATCCCTTATAGGATTCCCACAGATCCGAGGCCGTACCTAATTCGTCGCTTCTTAAATTCTCTGCCTGATCCCTGGAATAATAAATGTATTCTCTGTCCGCTCTTCCGTTTCCTTCAACGCAGGCATCCAGACTGACCGATCCATTCGCCGGAACCTCTGTATAGTATGGTGCATATCCGTACCCGGTCTCTGCATCCAGGATTCGAATCCGCATTTGCTCCTTCTCTATTGAATTACTGCCATTCTCGATCCTTGCAAAGGGTTCATTCAGCAATTTCCGTTCCGCATCGGCTGTCTGTATCTGTCTGAATTGGGAATCCTCTAATTCTTTCCACTCTTTGCCGGTATAGGTCGTACCCACAAATGCTTTCAGATAAACAGAGGATTCCGGACGTTCTGTAACCGTTATGTTCAATGTTTCGATTCCCTGTGGCTGGTTTTCAGAGAGAGTTTCGAGATTCCCTTCTCCGATTCCACTCACTGCGTAATTACTGTGGTAACTGAACTGATCTGTAATCAGCTGCCTCATATTTAACCATTCATTCTGTGACGTAATGAGCGCATCCTTAATCTGTGCATATTCTTGCTTGTGGGCCCCTTTATAGCTCTGAATCTGCGGCAAGGCTGCCACTGTACATAGATAAAGCACCG
>DNJM01000018.1:9536-13828 GCA_003489085.1 Lachnospiraceae bacterium | reverse complement strand
ACTGTACATAGATAAAGCACCGCCAGGACTACCGCTGCCGTTGCAATCTCCCGCAGCGGAATCACTCCGTCTACTCTATGATAGACAATCAAGTACAGACTGCCGGCCGACAGCATGCCCCACACGGTCAAAGAAGACGGCATATGTCCCACTGTAGCCGCAAGAATTACCGGAAGCAGCATCACAGGAAGCAACAGTACACTGCCCTGTCTGATTCGTAGTGTAACCAATAAAATGGCTCCTAAAAGCAGAAGAATTCCGGCTAAAACTGCCAGTTCGCCCACTGAATCTGCTGCTGCCTCTATCCCCGGCTGCTCCACATGATAGAATAGATTTCTTTGCTCAATATAGCGATTCACGAAGGGAGCGCTTCCTCCAAGAAGCCGCTCTTTACCCGAAGCCGCCAGCATTCCCATGAAAACCATAAGCAATAACAGCTTTCTTCCAAGGTGCTCTTTCTTCCTTACCAGCAAGCTCAGGAGGAATACCACAGCTGCGACTATTCCGCCGATTATCCCCGGCTTGATTCCTGTCGGAAATACAGATTCATAGGCAGCAAACACAGACAACAGCACTGCTGCTGCCGCCGCCATCTGCATCCATATTCCGTCTGCATTCTGTTTTCGTTCTTTTCCGGTTACGAATTCTGTCACAGTGATTCTCCTTAGACTGTAAAATACATCTCATTCCATTTTATCGACTGGCTTTGCACCGGTATCTTCATCTGCTTTTCGCCATTGATCCATACACTTCCATCCAGCCTGAACTCCACAACCGTGCTGAAGGTTACTCCCCGGAACGCCTCTTCGTACTGATTTCCCGCTGTCTTGCCATCTTGATACGGTTCTACGAACAACATCCGGTTCATAAGTTCATAGATATGCTCTTCTTTGCTGATCCTTTTTTTCTGTATCATCCGATTCTTCGGTTCATACCATGCAACCATATGTACACATCTCTCCTCCAGCAAAGAAAAAGCCAAGGAAGAAGCCACCTCCAGAAGATTCGTAAATGACTCATCTCCTGTTGTTCTTCTCCTGTTTCCATTCCTGTCATTCGCATGATAACCGGATTGATCAAGATTCAGCCAGATCAGTACCGCGCATCCAAGAGGCTTTCCTCGTTCTTTCACCAACAGCTCATCTGCTTTGGCTGACAATTTCCAATGGATATCGTGAATCGAGTCCTGCTCCCGATACTCCCGGATCTGATAGATATCCGAAGGATCATTGCCGCTCTCCCGATCCGAATATTCGTCTGCATCTGCAAGGAATTCTCTCGTCCGCCTGGTAACATCTACCATCAGAAGGTGACACTGCGGAAGAACCCCGATGCGCTGGGAAGTTCCCAATCTCACTGCTTCTTTACACACGAACAGATAATCATAGATCCAGCAGCGCTTCAGAGTAATCTTTAAGTTCCCACAATGACGTGCCCGAAGCATAAGCAGCAATGTCTGCTGGTCTCTGTATCCTGTCCTTCCTTCCATCTGATATGACTCTTTCTCCCCCGTAAAAGAATTCTCCATCTGAAGCCAGATGCGAAAATGAATCAACGGAAGCCTCGAAGTGTTCTTTACAGTCACCCTGACCGGAATATCCTGATCCTTCTCCGCAATTGGAATGACCTGCTCCATCGTTATGCACAGATGTTTTTTCATCATCTTCAAAATAAAAAAAGTACTTAAAATATATGCTGGCTCCACTATTAAAAAACATGCCACGATTGCATCATCATATAAGAAAAAGCAGTATAAGGCGAGCAGAAATACAGCCGTACTTATACATATTCTTTGAATCATACCCCACCTACCGTTTCCTGATGCTTGGCTTCTTTACCTGCATCAGCACTTGCGAAAGCACCTCCTGCGGCTGTACATGCCCTACTTTCGCCTTGGTATTCAGTCGGATACGATGCCATGCAGTACAGCAAAAGACCTCTTCTACGTCCTCCGGAAGGACATAATTCCGTCCCGCTATCCATGCCGCTGCCCGGCTCATAGCAGCAAGAGATACCGTTCCACGCGGGCTTAATCCCGCTGCCAGCAGTTCATGCTCTCGCGTAGCCTTGGCAAGCCGTGCTATATAGTTATAAATCACATCATGCACAAAAACTTCTTCTGCCTCTGCCTGCATCTTCAAGATGGTATCTGCATTTATCACATTCTTCACATCCTCCACCGGGCTTCCATTCTTCCGGCGCTTTAGGATCTCTACTTCCTCTTCCACAGACGGATATCCCATCTGCATACAGATCATAAAACGATCCAACTGGGATTCCGGCAGCAGCTGTGTCCCGGCAGAGCCTTCCGGATTCTCAGTAGCTATGACGATAAAAGGGCGCCCGGTCTTACGTGTCACCCCGTCCACTGTCACATGATGCTCTTCCATAACTTCCAATAATGCAGACTGCGTCTTTGGCGAAGTACGGTTAATCTCATCTGCCAGGAAAAGATTGCACATGACTGCTCCCGGATGATAGAGAAACTTCCCCGTCTCCTTCTGATAGACCGAAAAGCCCGTCAAGTCAGCAGGCATAATATCCGGAGTGAACTGCACTCTCTTCTCTGTAATTCCCATTGCTTTTGAGAATGCCAGCGCCATCGTAGTCTTCCCCACTCCCGGCATATCTTCTATAAGAATATGACCGCCCGCCAGAATTGCCGTCATAATCTTCTCTATCACATCCTTTTTCCCTACGACCGCTTTATTCACTTCCTGAATAACCAGCCACGCCTCCTGGTATAAATTTCTCATCCTATATATCCTCACTTTTCATTGCTGTCAAAGAGCATGCTTTCGGTAAAGATCCGTTCATAATTCTCTGTTTCCGCCAGTTCCATATATTCCATCTGCTCTGCCAGCGCTTCCATTTCTGCCTTGATCTGCTGCGACATAAGCGTCATGTAGGCTCCTGTTTTGGAAGAATTACCTACATACACCAGCTTGTCCTTTACAGCCGGCGGAAGAATGCCGCAGCCTACCAGGGATTCTGCCGGAAGATGTGCACCGAACTGTCCTGCAATCATCACCTGATCCAGATCCTTCATAGAAATACCGGCGCTGTTCAGAAGTGCAGTGAATCCGGACAGGAGCGCTCCTTTCGCCAGCTGAACCTGTCTGACATCGCTCTGTGTGACCAGGAGAAGTGGGTTCTTATGCAGAATGAATTCCCGCTTTGTACCGTCCATCCGTATCATAGGATAACGGTAATCAGACTCTGTCAGTTTGTCCTTTTGGATAAAGGCACCTGTTTTCTTTACGATGCCGGTTCGCAGCAGTTCCTTCACAACCGCCAGAATACCGCTTCCGCAGATACCTGTCGGCTCCTGATGATCAATCGTAGTAAGCTCAATTCCTTGTTCTGTGATACGCACGTCTTCTATGGCGCCTTCTGCTGCCTGCATACCAGAGCTGATATTCATCCCTTCCAGAGCGGGGCCTGCTGCACAGGAGCAGCACAGGAGGCGTCCCTGACTCGCCAGTACAATCTCACCATTGGTTCCGATGTCGATAAACAGTACATTTCCTTTTCTCTTCTGCAGTTCACACACATAGGTACCTGCCACAATGTCGGCGCCTATATAGGCAGATACCTGTGGCAGGCAATAGAGTACCGTATGCTCACCTGCTTTCAGGCCGATGTCCTCTGCAGGAAGTGTCTGCGCCTGCAGAAATGCCGGCTGATATGGTGACCTCCCTATCGAACGGGCATCCACACCAAGCAGCATATGCATCATGGTACAGTTTGCAGCCACGTCTATCTCCTGGATTTCATTCCGGTTTACCTCTGCCTCCTCACATACTTCTGCAATCATCGCATTGATCGAGGAGACAATAGCTTCCTGAAGCTCACGAATACCAGTGTCCGGATGTTCATATTCATAGGTAATCCGGGTAAGAACGTCCTGTCCAAAATGCTTTTGTGCATTCATCATGGATGTATTGGCAAGTTCTTTGCCGTCTTTCAGATCAATCAATGATGTAACCACTGTTGTGGTTCCGATATCAATCGCAATGCCGCAGCCACTTTCATGGGCATCCTTTGTAAATTCCGGAAGATACCCCTTTGTCAGCACCTTATGTTTCCGTTCTTTCTGCAGAAGTTCGATCTCAATATCTCCGGTAACTTCTGTCATACAGGACAAACGAATACCGCTTTCTATTTCTGCATCCTTTAATAATCCTTTTTCTGTTTCAGACATGGGAGCGCATTCCCCGGACAGAATATGCACCTTACATTTCCCACATACGCCGGTTCCATTGCAGGGATTCTCTACAAAGATTCCTGCA
>DNJM01000018.1:8652-9253 GCA_003489085.1 Lachnospiraceae bacterium | reverse complement strand
ATTCTCTACAAAGATTCCTGCATCCAGAAGGATTTTCAGAAGATTTGCATTTTCTATACAGGTAATGGATCGTCCTGTTCGAGATATCGTTACTGACGCCATATTAAACCTCCTTCAGGCATTTCAGAATTGCCTGTACATTTACAAGCGGAGATTTCATTCCCAGTCCGCATGCAGGAGATACGATATCAGAACCATTCTTAATACAGTTTTCTGTCAGCAGCTTTACCCGCCTGGGATCTCCGAACTCCAACGTATAGGTACTTACATTGCCCATCAGCACACGATCTTTCAAATGCTCTCTTGCTTCTTTCATTGGTACAATGGAATCAAAGCTTAATACATCACTGAGCAGCTCGTTGACTTCCTGATAGACCGGGCTCATCTGTCCGCAGATATGCACAATGGTTCTCACTTTTTCCTTTTGAAGCGCATCCAGAAGCCGGTTGATATAGGTCACGGCAAATTCCTTAAAAAACTTCGGCCCCAGGATCTCTCCGGTCCCACTTGGATCGGAAATGGCAATGACATCTGCTCCCGCTTCGATCTGAGCATGTCCAAAGTTGATCAGCTGTTCCGTAATAAATTCCATATACGCATG
>DNJM01000018.1:0-8434 GCA_003489085.1 Lachnospiraceae bacterium | reverse complement strand
ATTAATAAATTCCATATACGCATGAGCTTCTTTGTTCTTTTTACGCAGCTCTTTATAGAAAATGACCGGTTCCATAACAGAACTTGCAGTGCTGATCGGCCCTGTCAGGTTCCCAACAATCGGAACGCCCTCTGTTTCTGCTTTTAGGATACGAATGGCATCCAATACCACCTTTGCCCGGCCTTTTTCCATATTCACTGGTACAAGCTTTGCCATCTCTGTCACGGAATGCAGTACGTATTGAGTAATATGCGGTTCATAGACATGGGATCCCATATCCACAGCTGCGCCCATCTCTTCTGCTTCTACTGTCATGCAGAAAGGAATTCCATAATTCTCAAAGCATCCCTTTTCATACACCGCTTTCGCGAGATCTGCCATTTTTCTTGCATCCGTATGAGCCTCCGGCAGATAGATTCCGATCTCATCCATCAGATCTGCAGTTATCATATTCATCATACCGCCCGGACAGATGCAGGGAGGTCTGTCCGCAGCCAGTCCCTCCATGATTCGCAGCAGCCTTTCTTTTGGTGTTAACATTTTCAGCCCCCTCTATTCGATATTCAACAGTTTCTTTGCCAGCTTCACCGCCTCGGCAGCGTTTCTGGAATAACCATCCGCACCGATCTTATCTGCATACTTCTGGGAGACCGGCCCGCCTCCGACCATGACTTTTACTTTATCACGTATGCCGGCTTTTTCCAGTCTGTTGATGACTTCTTCCATACCATTCATTGTCGTAGTCATCAGAGTCGACATACAGATAAAATCAGCTTTTTCTTCTTTTGCGCTGTCTACAAATTTCTGCAGAGGAACATCTCTTCCCAGATCAAGAATATGAAATCCTGCCGTTTCCAGCATAATTTTGACAAGATTCTTACCGATGTCATGGGTGTCACCTTCTACCACACCGATGATTCCTTTTTTTCTGTTTCCCTTTTCTTCATCCGGAAGATACGGCCGCAGGACATCCAGTCCCGCATACATGGCATCTGAACACAGAAGGATATCCGTTACAAAATATTCTTCCTCTTCGAATAGCCGACCGGCCCGGTTCATACCATCGACCAGTCCCTCCATAATCCCATCAAAGGCAGGATACCCTGCATTCAGATATTCCTGCGCTGTCTTTACAACATCGTCTTCTTCCATTTCTACGACACCGTCGGACAGTTTCTGCAATAATTCTTCTTTTGAGCTCATATGACGCTCCTCCTTTTGTTGCTTTGCCATACAGGCCTTTTGGATTCCAGTTTATTTCCATTATGTATTCTTATTATACACTTGCAGCAGAAGATTTCAATCATTCCAGGCCTTAATATTTTCCAGAAAAGTTGTGACACTCTCCGGCTCCTTCTGGATCTGTTCTGTCAGCACAGTGCTGTCTACCTGCATAACGGCAGCTCCTTTATCATCAGCAATTACAAAAAGGGCAAACAGAAGAATGCACAGTACCGTGCGGATGCCAAATGAACTGCTGTTTTCCGGAAGATCATCTGTTTCATCGTACAGACTTTGATACGCTGCGCGGTAGCGCGGATGAACTGCCGGTATTCCTTTGTCTCGATACTGACTTCTGGCTTCCCGCAGAAGCTGTTGTCTCCGTTTTTCTGTTTCATTCATACACATTTCCCCTTTCACTGCAATACTCCAGGAAAAACAAAACAGGCACCTATTACATTTGCTGTAATATATGCCTGTCAGCTGCCTGTTATACCTATCGATCTGCCAGCTCCCGGATGATATCTTCCCAGGTAACACCTTTTTCTACCATCAGTACCATAGCATGATACAGGAAATCAGACATCTCGTATTTGATTTCCTCCGGATTTGGATTCTTTGCCGCAATAACCAGCTCCGTGGCTTCCTCTCCGATCTTTTTCAGGATTTTATCAATTCCCTTTTCAAAAAGGTAATTCGTATAAGAACCTTCCTTTGGATTTTCCTTTCGGTCTACAATCGTATCATAAACGCTTTCAAATACCTGCAGTGGATTTGTCTCATCGTAGTCCTTCCCAACGATCGGCTGGAAAAAGCAGGTAGGATTTCCCGTATGACAGGCAGGCCCCACCTGATCAACCTTTGCCAGAAGGGTATCCCGGTCACAGTCCACCGTAATGGACTTCACATATTGGAAATGGCCGGAGGTCTCTCCTTTTACCCAGAGTGTCTGTCTGCTTCTGCTGTAGTAAGTCATTTTACCGGACTTAATCGTATGCTCAAATGCTTCCTGATTCATATATGCCTGCATCAGGACCTCTGCAGTCTTATAATTTTGCACAATGACCGGAATCAATCCATCTGCGCCTACCTTGAATTCAGAAAAATCCATTCGGCTTTCAAAGGCAGACATCTTAATCTCTTCATTGCTGCATTTCTCTTTAAAAGCAGCTATGTCCAGTCCCATCTGGCTGACAAAGCGACCGGACAGCCCTTTTACACCGGTGCTTTTCAAGATTCTGAACAACTCATTTTCCTCCAGGGTATCTGTCAGGACAATGCATGGAACATCGGTAATATTGACTACGGAATCCAGATCCAGACGATGCATGAAAATGATCTCACTGCTGAATTCTTCAATCTGATGCTGCTGCTTGAACAGTGCATCAAAATCATTTAATGATACGGCAATCCGTTCTTTTCCAAAGCGCAGAGAGACTTCTTCCAGAATGTCAATGGCGCTGCTTTTGGAAAAGTTCAGCATGGCGCGTTTGGCTCCCGCATAAAGAAATTTCTTCACATCCTCCTGCCGCTTGATATTACCGCCGACAATCGTGGGAATCTGAATCGCACGATTGATCTTTTTAATCAGGTTAATAGCCTCATCGTGATCCTCATCCGACTTTGACAAATCAAACAGGATCAGTTCATCTGCTCCATGATCATTATAATATTTCGCCAGAGAAACTACATCGTTGCTGATGACATCGTAGTCATCAAACCATTTTACTGCTTTTTGATTCTGTATGAAAATGCACGGAATCAATCTTTTATATGCCATATATATTACTCCTTTATAAACTGCCTTTTGTGGACCAGGCGTCCTGGATCCGCAGCTCTTTTTCTGTTGCCATATCCATTGCTTTTGCAAAGGCCTTAAAAAGTGCTTCTGCCATATGATGGTTATTGCCTTCCTCCAGTACCTTCAGATGCAGATTCATTCCACAGGTATAGGATACGGCATAGAAAAATTCCTTTACCATTTCCGTATCCATACTGCCGACCCGGTCCACAGTAAAAGGTGCATGATATTTCAGATACGGACGGCCGGACAGATCTACCGCACAGCGCACCAGGACTTCATCCATTGGCAGGACACAATAGCCATACCGCCGGATCCCCTTCTTTTCTCCAAGAGCCTCCTTTATCGCTGTTCCAAGTACGATCCCTGTATCTTCAATGGTATGATGGCAATCTACCTCCAGATCTCCTGTTACCGCAACTTCCAGGTCAAAGAGTCCATGTCTGGCAAACCCATCCAGCATATGATCAAAAAAACCGATTCCCGTATGAATATCCGCTTTTCCGCTGCCATCCAGATTGATCCGAATCTGAATATCCGTTTCCTTTGTCTGTCTTTTGCAGACAGCCATTCTTGGTTCCATCGGTCACACCTCCATTAAACTTTTATCACAAAATTTTGTTGACTGCTATTGCTCTGTCTCTTCTTCAAAACGCACATGAATGGAATTGGCATGTGCAGTCAATGATTCTGCATTTGCAAAGGCCTCGATGGATTTTTGAAGCGGAGCCAGTGCCTCTCTGGAATAAGAGATAATGCTGGATTTTTTTATAAAATCATCCACTGACAGTGGTGAGAAGAATTTTGCGGTACCGTTCGTAGGCAATACATGATTCGGACCTGCAAAATAGTCTCCAAGCGGTTCACTGGAGTATTCTCCGATAAAAATCGCACCGGCGTTCCGGATCTTTGTCATCACATCGAAAGGATTCTTTGTCTGGATCTCCAGATGCTCGGATGCGATCTCATTTGCTGTGGCAATGGCCTCTTCCATATCTGCCGCCAGCAGGATATGACCATATTGATCCAAAGATTTCTGAATGATCTCACCTCTGGACAGAACACGGGTAAAGCCTTCGATCTCCGTAATCACCTGCGCAGCCAGTGCCTCACTGGTAGTAATCAGAATGGCTGAAGCCAGCTCATCATGCTCTGCCTGGGACAACAGATCCGCAGCCACAAATCTTGGATTGGCAGTTTCGTCCGCAATGACCAGAATTTCACTTGGTCCTGCAATAGAATCGATACTGACATGTCCATACACTGCTTTTTTCGCCAGCGCGACATAGATATTTCCCGGTCCGACAATCTTGTCCACCTTCGGAATCGTCTGTGTTCCATACGCCAGCGCACCGATCGCCTGCGCACCGCCGACCTTATAGATCGTATCCGCACCGGCTTCCTTTGCCGCTACCAGCGTAGCCGGATTCACCCTTCCGTCCCGTCCCGGCGGTGTCACCATGATGACCTCATCCACTCCGGCTACCTTGGCCGGAAGGATGTTCATCAATACAGAAGAGGGATATGCTGCCTTTCCGCCCGGTACATAGACACCAACCCTTTCCAGCGGAGTGACCTTCTGTCCCAGAATGCTGCCGTCCGACCTGCTGTCGAACCAGCTGTACTGGCGCTGCTTTTCATGGTATGTACGAATATTCTCAAGCGCCTGGCGCATGATATCGATCAGAGAACTGTCAACCGCCGCATAGGCCTCCGCTACCTCTTCCTCGGTTACTCTTATGGTTTCCGGCGTAAGGTCCGCATGGTCGAACTGTCTTGTATAAGAAAAGAGAGCTTCATCCCCTTTTTCCTGTATATTCTGTAAAATTTCTTTTACACTTGCTTCGTACTGCGGATACTGATTCGGACTTCGTTTCAGCAGATCCTGCAGCAGATTTTTCTTACTTGTTTCATCCAATCGTTCTATTTTCATTCGTTTACTCCTCCTGGACTAATTTCCCTATTTCCTGCATAAGCCTCCGGATCCGTTCATTTTCCATCCGCATACTGACCGGATTGACAATCATGCGGGCAGACAGCGGGCAGACCTCTTCCAAAACACTCAGACCATTTTCACGCAGGGTGGAGCCGGTTTCCACAATATCTACAATGACTTCGGACAGGCCGACGATCGGCGCCAGTTCAATGGAACCATTCAGCTTGATAATCTCCACGGTCTGGTGCTTCCGGTTATAGAAATAATCCTTAGCGATATTCGGATACTTGGTAGCAACCCGAATCAGCTCCCGGTGCTTTAACAGCTCTGCGGCACTTTGCGGTCCGCAGACGCACATCCGGCAGCTGCCAAACCCAAGATCCAGTACTTCATGAACCTTCCTGCCCTCTTCAATGATGATGTCCTTTCCGACCACTCCGATATCGGCCGCACCATATTCTACATAGGTAGGTACATCCGGTCCCTTTGCCAGGAAAAATTTTAATTTCAGTTCTTCATTGACAAAAATCAGCTTGCGGGATGCGGAGTCCTTCATTTCCTCGCAGGTGATACCAAGTTCTTCTAAAAGCGCCAGCGTCTTATGCGCAAGACGGCCTTTACAAAGTGCAAATGTCAGATATCTCATGCTACTTTCCTTTCTTACACAGTTCCTTTAATAATTTTCTGTTCTCCGGTAGACAGATTCCAAAGCAGAATTTCCTGTGTCTCCTTCAGATACATAAGAAACTCTGCGAAATGCTCCTGCCCGTACCGGCAATAATCCTGGATCGTAATGTCCTGGCGGCTGCACAGCACTTCTGCACGCTGCCCCTTCAGGCGAAGTTGTCCGGCCAGAAGAATGGCATCCTCCCGCCTGCTTTCATCAAATATGATCAGGTTCATGTCTTTTTCCTGAGGAACCTGAATCTTCTGGCGGTTCAGAGCATTCATCAGATCCCCGATGACGACTGCAAACCCAATGGAAGGCGAGGTTTTTCCAAACTTTTCCAACAAATGGTCGTAGCGCCCTCCCTTCAGAATAGCATCCCCGGTGCCGAAGGTATAGGCACGGAAAATAATTCCGGAATAATAGCCGTAAAGCCCACTCATGCTAAGATCAAATGTTACATACTGATCTACCTGATACGTTTTTAACAGTTCGTAGATCTGCTTCAGCCGCTCGATTGCCTGTTTTGCTTCCGCATCAGGCGCATATGCTTCGGCTAAAGCAAGAATCTCCGGACCTCCTGTCATTTCAGAAATCCGTGTCAGCGCCTCCAGTGCTTCTTTTTCTACGGATGCGGCACGCAGCGCCTCTTCCATTCCGAAGAAATTGCGGTTTCGAACCAGTTCCCGTATTTCTTCTTCCTTTTCTTCTTCCAGTGCAGCTTTTTTCAGCAGGCTTTTAAAATAAGCTACATGCCCCAGTGTGATCTGGAAGTCGGTCAGTCCGGCTGCTTTCAGGCAGTCTGCCGCCATGGCAATCATTTCGGCATCCGCATCCACGGACTCCACACCGATCAGCTCGGCTCCCAGCTGGGTATTTTCCTTCAGACGCCCCTGATAGCTGGAATGATTAATAAATGTATTTCCGATATAGCAAAGACGAACCGGCAGCTTTTCTGTTTCATACAGTGTAGCGGCAGCCCTTGCAATGGATGGCGTAATATCCGGCCGGAGTACCAGTGTCTCTCCCTCCCGGTCGAAGAATTTATATAATTCCCTGGATGGAATCGTTCCGATTTCTTTACGGAATACATCAAAATATTCAAAGGTAGGTGTCTGTATATCCTGATATCCATACAGTTGCATCACCTGATGCAGTTTCCGTTCCAGAGTTCCTTTCTTTCTGCATTCTGTGTCATAAATATCCCGGACCCCTTCCGGGGTATGTAATCTTTGGTTCATTCGTTCAGTGCTCCCCTTACTTTACTGTGCTAATACGATAAATTAAATAGATTATACTGGGAATCCGTCATGTTGTCAAGAGTCACGTTCATCCAGGTCCATCTGGATGGCATCCAGATACGGAATCAGGAATCCCTGCTTCAGCTGCATGAAATGCGCCGGATTCAATTCTTCAAACCGGATGCTCTTGCGTCCGCCGGCACATTTGCGGTCCCAGAAAAGTTTCATTTCACGGTATGGCATGTAGTACAGCTCATCCCGCTCACTGTAATAAATGATCAGAAAGGAAATGCCTCCCTGCTTTTCAAAATTCTCCATAAAGGCAACCTGGTGCTCATGGACATTCTGCAGCGGAAAGGTATCTGCACGGCATTCCTTGGCATCAAAGCAGACCGGAAAACCCTGTACGGCTCCAATATAGTCTACCGTACTTTTCTGATCAAAATACGCCAAGGTGATATGTCTGTGCTCCTTATCGATCTGAATCGGTGTAATCGGCGTCGGAATTTTCTGAATCAATGCCAGTCCCTTTGCAAGGTAATTCTCATTCGTATGATTGATCAGATCCTCCAGGGTAGAACCCCGGAGTCCTCTGGAATTCCATGTTCCCATCTGCTACACCAGTCCTTTCTCCCGGCAGACCTTTTCAAACAGTGCCGGTGGTTCGGCAATAAAGCTGCGCCCGGAAAGATAGGAAAGCGTTCCGGAGAGCACCGGAAATTCCAGCCGGTACGCATGCAGCAGCTGGTGTGTAACGCCATAAGCACTGCGGTAGCTGTCATTGACGCTGCGCTCGCCGTATTTATAGTCACCGATCAGCGGATGTCCCTGAGATGCCAGATGGGCACGGATCTGATGCGTCTTTCCGGTGATCAGATGTACCTCCAGCAAGGTAACATCCGTTTGTACAGAAACCGGTGTATATGCTGTCTCAATGCGGACAGCCTCCCCTTTCTCCGGTGTATCCGAAATCCGTACCATATTGATCCGTTCGTCTTTGACCAGCCACCCCTTGATATGCTTTTCTTCTTTCACCTGCCCCTTTACCAGACAACGATAATATTTCCGCAGCGTCCGATCCCGAAACAGCTCACTTAACTGCTGCAGTCCTGCCAGACTTTTTCCTGCGGCCAGCAGTCCGCTGGTATTACGATCCAGGCGGTTGCATACACCTGGATGAAAGGTTCTTAGTTCTGTCTCCGTTACAGCCCCGGTCCGCAGAAGATATGCTGTTATCTCTTCTACGGCAGAAATATCCTCCGGACGTGCCTTCTGTGACAGCAGTCCTGCCGGTTTATTTAGCAGAAGAATATGGTCATCCTCATAGATAATTTCGGGCATGCGGCTTTCCTTACCTGTTGAGTCTGCCTTCCCTTCCCATACCGGATCCTTCTTCGAAATGCCGGCAAATTTTTCTATGGTTTCTGCAGATAAAAAGAAGGTAACCCGATCCCCCTCGGCCAGCTTCTCGCTGCCCTCCGCTTTCTTTTTATTTAAAACAATATTTTTCTTCCGCAGCATTTTATAGAGAAAGCTCTTCGGTGCCTCACGCAGATATTTGGCCAGAA
>DNJM01000185.1:1994-2602 GCA_003489085.1 Lachnospiraceae bacterium | reverse complement strand
GTCAGATACACCAGAGGAAGCGAAGCGCTGGCAGAGAGCAGAAGCCGCTTCTGCCCGGAGGGAGTCTTCAGGGTCAGAAGCAGTTCATCCGGTTCCGGCTGCGCGATTTTATACACTCTGGCGCCTGCAAGCTCTGTATGTAACTCGGCTGTAATATTTGCTACTGTAATTCCATCAAATGCCATAGTATTCGGTCCTTTCTGCGGGAGGATTCCCTTGTCCTATATTGTGACGGATTTGCGGTATAAAATCAAGAAAAACTTATACAGAGGATAGAGGCAGGGAGCAGGAAGGCGGCAAAGGATCTATTTGCGGAATAGTATCGGATTTTTATACGAAATGTGTAAGAATTCCAGAGAAAAATTGTTTTGTAATATAAAGGGAAGTCAGGAAGGGGTTATCAGGTTATGCATCAGGGAATCGGAACACTTCTCACAAAGCTGCGGGAGGAAAAGGGCTATACGCAGGAGCAGTTATGCAAGGGCATCTGTTCTGTATCGAAGCTGGCAAAGATAGAAAAAAATATAACGCTGCCGGACTATTTTCAACTGGACCGTCTGTTTGCGAGGCTTGGAAAATCGACGGAGCGGCTCGAATATGTGCTTCCG
>DNJM01000185.1:0-1827 GCA_003489085.1 Lachnospiraceae bacterium | reverse complement strand
GGCTCGAATATGTGCTTCCACGGGATATCTATGAGTTATATGAACTGCAGTATCGAATTCAGGCGGCAATCTGCCATTTAGAGTTTCCACAGGCAGAGGCATTGCTGCTGGAATACGCCGGAAAGCGGCCGGCCAGGCAGAAGATTCATCAGCAGTTTATCGAACAGGAGCGGGCCCAGATCGCCTGGATCCGGGGAGAGAATGCTGAGGACATCATGAAGCATTTACAGAATACTATTGAGGCGACCATACCGATGGAGAAGCCATGGGAAAGTGGGATTGCCTTAAGTGCGGAAGAAATGAAACTGCTGCTGTTTCGCTGGGAGGCAGCCGGCAGAACAGAACTCCCCCGGAATCCACAGGAGCTTTGGGACATCCTGCATGCTGTGGAAAAGTATAGTCTGGATGCCGAAGAAAAGGTGAAGGTGTATCCGTATGCGGTATTGCTGTTGGCGGAGCGCTATGGGATCGGGGAGAACCGTCATTATATAAAATCACTACTGGAGGAATCACTGGAGCTGCTTCGGGAGGAAGGTCGGATACTGTATCTGCCGGAGACACTGGAAGTATATGCGAGACTTCTGGAAGAGGAAGGCGCCAATCCGGAACAGATCGAAGAGCTGCAGGAAATGCGGGAGGCACTTTTGAAGCTGGAAGGGGACTTCGGGATGCATTTTGAACAGTATCGACTGTTCCAGCATCTGAACCGGGCCTTTGAACTGGATTACGAAATGATCCGAAGAAGCCGACTGGCCTGCCATATGTCGCAGGAAGAGCTTTGCGAGGGGATTTGTACACAGGAGACGCTTTCGAGAATTGAAAGAGGAAAGCACAAGCCGAATGGTCAGATTCTGAAAAAACTGCTGGAGAAAATGAACCGGAAACGGGAGCGGGTTGGGATGTATATTACGACAGAACGGTTTGAAGTGATTGCGCTGGAAAGGAGGATTGCAAGGGCGATCCATCGGTTCGAATATGAAGAAGCGGAAGAGCTATTAGAGAAACTGAAAAGGGAAATAGATATGTCTGTTCTGGAAAATCAGCAATATATCGCAATGGAACAGATATTGATTGAGGAAGAAAAAGGAGAGATCACTTATAAACAGGCAGTAGAACAACTGTGGGAATTGCTAAAGTTGACTTTGAACGATATAAAGGAAAATATATTATCTCATCGTTTAACATATACAGAAAGCATTACTTTAAATTTAATAGCAGCTTTATGGGCCGATAATGATGAGAAGGAAAAGGGAATTACATTGTGGAAGAAAATGCTTCAAAACTATAGAGACAGTGATGTTCATCCGGCATTTCGTATACGGAATTGGGAACTTTTTATGGGAAATCTTGCGGGGGATATGTCGGATTTGAAGTATATGGAGGAACCATTGGCAATATGCAGGGAAAGACTGCGGGTTGGCATGGAAGTAGGGAAAGGAAATGAACTGGGCAGGTCGGTAACAATCATAGGATGTGTTATGGAAACAAAGCAGGATCCTTCCTGCCCAACATACTTTAAACGAGCATTAGCGATCCAGAAGCTAATGAAAATGGAATATCGATATCAATGTGTAAAAGAATATGCGGAAAAAAATGGAATTCTTTAGCGATGAGATATAATTATGAACCATTTTTACCATCTTTGCCAGGATCACCACCGCCATAAAGCTGAATTGGAGGTTTAGGTGGCTCACCGGGCTTCGCCTCAGGAATAAAAGGAACAATATGTGAAAATAGGTTGATGAGTAGGAATAACAGAAGAATTGCTTTTTTGAAGTTTTTCATAATAATATCAGTTCCTTTCTTGCTAAAATCTGATTTTTTAAT
>DNJM01000103.1:630-3024 GCA_003489085.1 Lachnospiraceae bacterium | reverse complement strand
ATCGGCCTAGATTTTTTCTTTCCCATTTTTCATTCCTCATTCAATCTCAAAATCGTATTAACAAACTCGCGTCCGCTTGATTTTACAATATCTACTTTGACTTGTAAAGTCTCTTCCACCTCTGCAACCGTAACATCATCCAGGAATACATCTTCCTCACTCCGCAGCATACTGCACGGAAGCAGAAGACGCTCTCCAAGCTCCCGGCCCTGCAGCTGGGCTGTCAGGTCCTGTCCTGTTACCAGACCGGACACAGTAATCATATCACCGAAAAAGTTGTTCCGGATCCAGTAGAGATGTACCTTTACATTCGGATACTTCCGATTCATTTCTTCGATCAGACTGCTCAGATACGGATAGGCAAGCTTTCCCGTTGCCAGAGAAATTTCCATCTCCCGCTCATCCCCGGAGCACTCCTCCAGTGCCTCGCTGAATTCATCTAGCAGAAGGCGGACCATACCGACGCCATTCTCCAGCTGTAAATACCCATCATAGCTTTCCTCCGCGGGCAGCTCTTCCTCTGCCAGAATATACCATTCATCTCCCGCATGAATAAAGTGAAGACCATACTGCTCATACAGAATGTTCTGCCATTTGTGTATCGTTTCCAATACCTTTTTTGCATCTTCCTTTGTAAACGGCTCCAGCGGATATAAGCCCTCCCGATACTTCGTAAGCCCTACCGGCACCACGGATACACTTTCCAGAAGCGGCGCGTATTTCGTCAGCTCCCGGATACTGTACTCCAGCTCCTCTCCATCATTGATGCCTTTACAGAGTACGATCTGCCCATTCATGTGAATACCGCCCTCGTACAGCCTGTCTACCTTCTTTAATGCCTCCCCGGCAAACCGGTTATGCAGCATCCTGCATCGAAGCTCCGGATTCATCGTCTGAAAGGAAATGTTAATCGGTTCCAGATGATAATTAATAATCCTGTCAATATCATAGTCGCTCATATTCGTCAGTGTAACATAATTTCCCTGTAAAAAGGAAAGGCGTGAATCGTCATCCTTAAAATACAGTGTATCCCGCATTCCCTTCGGCATCTGGTCGATAAAACAGAACATACACTTATTTCTGCAGGATCGATACTCATCCATCAAGCCGCCTTCGCCAAAGTCAAGTCCCAGATCCTCCTCATATTCTTTTTCGATTTCCAGTTCCCACTCTTCTCCGTCCGGTTTCCGAATCAGCACTGTCAATACTTCTTCATTGGTATAATATTGATAATCAAAAATATCCTCTATCTCGTTGTCGTCTATGCTAAGAAGTACATCTCCGGATTCCACTCCCAGTTCCCAGGCGATTCCGCCTTCCTCTACGGCACTTATCACATGTTCATGCTTCATTTTTTAACTCCTTTTTCAGGTTCTAACTCTTATCATACTAAATTTCCTAAAAAAAAGCAATTTTTAACTGCTCATTCTTGAAGCAGTTTTAAAAAAATGATATAACAATGATGTATCCCATCGCTTTGGGAAATGGATCGAGAACACGACAAAAGAATGGAGGCCGCTATGGCAAGTACTAATTTATTACAACAGGCAATTCCCTATGCTCCACTGAAAATCGCCGCTCTGGAAAGCTGTCGGGAACTGGGACAGAAAGTAAATGATTATATTGTACAGTTCCGCCAGGAGGAATCACAGGAATTCCCACAGTCCGCAGCATTTGTAAATTACCGCAGAGAAAACTATCTGCTGGATACGATCTGTCCAAGATTCGGTTCCGGAGAAGCAAAAGGAATGATCCGCGAATCCATCCGCGGAAAAGATTTATTTGTAATGGTCGATGTATGCAACTACAGTCTGACCTATACCGTAAACGGACATTTGAACCACATGTCTCCTGATGACCATTATCAGGATCTGAAGCGTATCATTTCCGCGGCGACCGGAAAAGCACGCCGGATCAATGTCATCATGCCATTTTTATATGAGAGCCGTCAGCACAAGCGCTCCCGCCGGGAATCTCTGGACTGTGCTTCTGCTCTGGAAGAGCTGGTAAATATGGGCGTATCCGATATTGTAACCTTCGATGCCCACGATCCACGGGTACAGAATGCCATCCCGCTCAAGGGCTTTGACAGCTTTAACCCGCCGTATCAGTTTATGAAAGCACTGTTCCGCTCCGTTCCGGATCTGAAAGTAGATAAGGAGCATCTGATGATCATCAGTCCGGATGAAGGAGCTATGCACCGTGCCGTCTACTTCTCCAATGTTCTGAAGGTTGATATGGGTATGTTCTACAAGCGTCGGGATTATACTACGGTTATCAACGGAAAGAATCCAATCGTAGCTCATGAATTTCTGGGCGATGATGTAACCGGAAAAGATGTCATCATCATTGACGATATGATCGCTTCCGGCGAAAGTATGCTGGATGTGGCAA
>DNJM01000103.1:0-364 GCA_003489085.1 Lachnospiraceae bacterium | reverse complement strand
GCGAAAGTATGCTGGATGTGGCAAGACAGCTGAAAGAGCGCCATGCAAAAAGAGTATTCGTCTGCACGACCTTCGGATTATTCACAGAAGGCTTCGATAAATTCGATGATTATTATGAGAGAGGCTATCTGGATCGGCTGATTACTACCAATCTGACCTATCTTCCAAAAACGGTTCTGGAAAAGCCGTATTTTACGGTTGCCGATATGAGCAAATTCCTTGCGCTGATCATCGACTCTATGAACCACGATACCTCCATCAGTGCTGTTCTGAATCCGACTGACCGAATCCACAGCCTGCTGGCAAAATATGGACAGATATAAGTTCTTATGCGAACCGGCCGCACAATCCAGATCACGGATTG
>DNJM01000123.1:5891-15509 GCA_003489085.1 Lachnospiraceae bacterium | reverse complement strand
TATTATCGATATTCCCTTTGATTTGGATGAATCCCAGAAAGGAGGACGGAAATGATACAGGTTTTAGTAGTAGAAGATTCCAGGATTACACGGGACGCAATTGAGAGCCAGATTGCCAAATCAGAAAAATATGTCCTGTACGCCTCCATAGAAAATGCGGCGAATGCAGAAATAGCCTGTCTTCGCGGGCGTGTCGATTTGATTCTAATGGATGTCTGTACGGCTGAGGAAGAATCCGGCTTGAAAGCTGCGGCAAAGATCAAGCAGTACAATCCTAAAATCAAGATTATTATTATGACCTCCATGCCGGAGCATTCCTTTATTCAGAAAGCGAAAGCGTGCGGTTGTAACGGATTTTGGTATAAGGAATATGGCAGCACTGCCTTAATGGAGGTCTGCGACCGGGTAATGAACGGCGAATTTGTTTATCCTGAGGACACGCCGGTGATTCGCATTGGGTATAGCAACAGCCGCGAGTTTACCTCCCGGGAATTTGATATTATACGGGAGCTTGCGCAAGGCAGAAAATACGAAGAGNNCGGCTTGAAAGCTGCGGCAAAGATTAAACAGTATAATCCAAAAATCAAGATTATTATTATGACCTCCATGCCGGAGCATTCTTTTATTCAAAAGGCGAAAGCATGTGGATGTAACGGCTTTTGGTATAAGGAATATGGCAGCACTGCCTTGATAGAAGTTTGCGACCGGGTGATGAACGGCGAATATGTTTATCCCGAGGACACACCGATGATTCGCATTGGATATAGTAACAGCGCTGAGTTTACCAGTCGGGAATTTGATATTATACGGGAGCTGGCGCAAGGCAGAAAATACGAGGAGATTGCGTCAGATTTGGATATTACGCTAAATACCGTTAAGTACCACATCAAGAATATTTTACAGAAAACGGGCTACCAGAACACTTTACAGCTAGTGGCCGAGGTGGTAGAAAAGCGATTGATTCTGCCGAAATATTAATTAAGAGTCCACTGGACTTCCTATAAAATATGCCGTAAGCTATACTTCTAAAAAGGAAAGGTGGGTTCATTATGATTTGTACTTACGAGGAATATTTGAAACAGCCAAAAGCAATTTCATTTGAAAAAATGCAGATGATTCATGCGGAAATGCTTGCCGAGATTGGCGCAGACACGGAATCGCTAGAGCTATATGACGAGTTAATGAAGATTGCAACTCGCTATGCTGCAATCCGGGCAAATTGGCCATTGCTTAGCCGCGAGGAGAAAAACGAGCATGACTCCGGCAGGACTTCCTGTCACAACTCGGTGATAACGCATTTTAATATGTTGGCACGTTATTTAAAACAACAAGGCAAAACCGCCGCATGGCGTAACGAGCTTGGCTACGAAGAAGATGATCCGTATAACCGCAAAGCCATCGGAGACTTCGCCTGCTATTTGGCTTTCGTGAATGGAGTTAATGCAAGATAATTTTTAGACCGTCGAGTTAAACTCGGCGGTTTTTACTCGCATGAACACTTCACGGCTCAATTCTGTTGCAGATTGATTTTTAGAAGTGCCGGTCTAAAAGTATAAAAACATTGAACTCATGCTTTTAATGTCTTTTTATATAAGTTATCTTGTATCTACAATTAATCAGGAGACTCGATATGTTCGGGAAAATAGGTTGGTGGATGGAGGCTATGTGGGGACGCTATAAGCTAATTAGGAAACTGAAGAAGATGCCATAAAAATAGGTTCGCAGCAAAGCGAGCCTATTTTTACGTCTATTTTATTCCATATGCATGAGTGACTCTTTTTTTCGCGACGATTCTGATCCTCTACTACGTCCTATTGACTGTTTATGGCATATTTTATAATTTAAAACTCAGCATTTCTTGTATTTAATTTTTGATTGTCACAGATTGCTTCTATAGCTTATTGAATATCCTCTAGTTTTGCAATAAATTCTGCCCTTTTTTCTTCGTTATAGAAAGGCATGCCAATAATTCTTGTATCTTTATTCTCAAATAGAATATGGGAGCCATTTTTTTCAGTAATCCCAAGCAAAAAAGCCTCTTTCCATTTATCTCTTTCGATGAGTTGGCTACCCTTTGGCTCGATAAATATTTGCCACGATACATTTCCAGTTTTTCTGTCATTAGCAAATAGTAAGAAGTCCGGCTCAAATGCTCGTCCGTCGTCAAATGAATATATCGTAACAGCCTTTTCGTTGCGTAAGAGATAAATATCGCTCCACTTTTCAGAAAGATTCTCTATCATGCTATCTAGTGTTACGACAAGCGATTTTTCTTCGCTAGTTCCGTAATTTTCCTTATATGCGTACCAGTCTTTTTGAGCAAGATTTAACCTGTATTTTGGATTTTGTGCAATGAATTGAGGCATCTTAACCCCAGCTTTCTTAAGCCTGCGACTGACAGCATTATCTGACATATGGTACTTTTCTGCGATTTGTTTAGTCGTCCATCCGGATTCGTAGAGTACTATGGCTTCATTTATATCTATCTTTTCAATTTTTACTTCGATATCGTGAAGCTTTAGTTGATGACTGATGGTGCTACGGTGGCAATTATATTGCTTGGCCAGTTCATAAGTAGAAGCACCGGATTGATAGGCAGCGATGATTCCTTCAATTTCTTTTTTCGAGAATTCATGTTTTTGTTGCTGCTTGATAGTTTTTACGATAGAATTAGGGTCATAAGACAAATCTGTGATAGTTGGATCAACTGGTTGTTTTACAGGGGTAGAATTGGACTTATTGACATTATCCAGAATTATACGATAATTCTTCGAGTTAATTTCCGATAGTCCCACTACAGATTTTCTCCCTGTGTCGTTCTCCGTAAATGTTGAGAGCGACCGGGAAGATTTTTTTAGCATTGTATAAAATGAATAGGAGCAGTCATAAGACAGACCGCTCTAATGCAGGAAGGCCGTGACTCAGAATGGGTCACAGCCTTCCTCTTTCTATTAAGGATTTATGCGTTTCTTCTCTTTCTCAGAATAAGATAGATTGCCAGAACAGAGACAACTACGCCGCCAAACAGCTGCACGGTCGGCATCGTGTCACCTGTCTTTACCGCTTTATCCGTCTTCTGATCTACATTTTCTTTTCCATCCTGCTTCTGATCATTTGTCGGTTTCTTTCCATCCTCCTGACCATCAGATGGCTTCGTATCTTCCGTATCTCCACCTTCGGACTTCTCCTCCAGAGCTTCCAACGCCGCATTCAATGCTTTTGCCGCACGGTCAACGGTATCCTGATTCGCTTCTGCATCTTCATGCACTGTAGCTGCAGCCTCCAAAGCTTTCTTTACTTCTGCATAGCTTTCTTCTGTATACTTAGATGCATCCAGCGCTTCCGCCTTATCAATTGCTTCCTTCAGTTCTGTTTTATCTACTTCCGGTTTCGGCTCTTCCTTTTCCACCAAAGCATCCATTGCTGCCCGGAGCGCTTCGGTCTGTGCATTCACAGCTTCCTGTGTTGCGTCTTCGTCCGCATAGACGCTTACAGCCCTTTCCAGTTCCCCGGTTACTTTTGCAAAGCTTTCTTCCGTATACTTAGATGCATCCAGCTTTCCTGCTTCTTCCATTGCTGCCTGCAGCGCTGTTTTATCTACTTCCGGTTTCGGCTCTTCCTTTTTCAGGACAAATACAATTTTACCGCTTTCTGCTACTGGTGTTCCGTTCACCGTATCGATGATTCCGCGATTCTCATCCTCCGGATCCGTAATGACAGAAAATACAGCTGCATCCGTATTCTCCCATCCCTGTCCTTCCTTCAGGGTTACCGTCATGGTTGTTTCTGTATCCCATGCTGTAACATGGTACTCGATCATACCATTTTCATCGGATACCAGTTCTGCCGGATCGCCATTTTCCACCTGGAATGCTACGCCGCTTACTGCCTGCCCCTCCTGATCCTGTACAAATGCACGGAAGGTAAGAAGGTCGCATGCATCGTTCTGTTTCGGTGTGATCCTGAACTGCGGTGCTGCCTCTGCAGCGGATACTCCGTTGATTGTTTCAATCACTGGTGTTCCATCTTCATTTCCGATATGTACCTTAATTACTGCAGGTGTTGCAATATATGCAGAATCCTCCGGCAGATAGAATTCATAATCCCCACCGTCATAAGAACCCGGCTTCCATACCAGCTGTCCATCAATTGCATAGATGTTATTTTCCACACCATATTTTACGTCGTATCTGATAAATTTTGTATTAAGAGGTGCCGGGCTGCCGTCCTGATCTATTACCGGGATGGTAAGTGTTCTCATACCCGTCACCTCTTTCAATGCTGTCTTCGCATCGAGTAATGTCTGAACTGCCTGATCTACAGCTTCCTGAGATACCTGCTCATCCGCCAGAATCTGTTCTGCTTCCGTAATTGCACTCTGAAGTGCCTGATAGCTGTTCAAAGTATAACTGCTGCCATCAATTGCTTTCATTTCTTCAAGAGCAGCCTGCAGCTCAGTCTTGTCCACTTCCGGTTCTGCTTCCTTTTCTCTCAGTACGAACTTCACTTCCTGGGTGCCGTTCAGGGGTGTACCATCAATTGCAGCAACCTCTGTTCCCAGCGTACTGGAACTCAATGAAAACTCATGCATTTCCGGTTCCACCACGTATTCCTTGCCGTCCAATGTAGTACTGCCGTCTTTCAGAAAGAACGCAATCGTTCCGATTCCGTCATCTGCGGTACTGAGATTGTATTCCAGAACACCATTCGTTGTATAGATGCTGCCCGGATAGCCGTTGTCAAATGTTCTTGAAAAGGCAATGCGGTCTGTTACAGGATTTCCTTCTTCGTCAACTACAAGGATCCGAATATTGGACGCATCACATACGACCGGTTTCTCTGCCTTCTTAAGTGCAAGACGTACTTCCTTTAATTTTTCCGCACAGGCATCCACGGTTTCCTGATCCGCCTGCGGATCGTTATACACTTCCTCTGCTTCCGCAATGGCAGCCTGCAGTGCCTGATAAGATTCTTCCGTATAATCAGCTTCTTTTCCATCAAAAAGTCTTGCAATATTGATTTCTTCCTGCAGAACATCCTTCTTTACCTCTGCCGGTTCCGGAATATCTGTGCCTTCCTTCTGCAGTGTAAATACAATCTCTCCCGCCTCTGCAAGCGCCACAGAATCAATATGCGTAATCGTTGTAATATAGGATGTTTGATAACTATGTTTCTCGGTACAGTTCCAGCTGCTGCCGTCTGCCGTACTCTGACCGGCCTTTAATGCAACCATAACCTCCAGAGCATAATCATCCGCTCCCAGGCTGTACTCCAGAATTCCTTTTTCATTGCTCGTCAGTTCTGGCAAGCTGACGTCATCGAAATCTGGTGTCTGAGTGAATATCACTCCACTGACTGGATTTCCTTCCGCATCCACTACCTTTGCACGGAAGGTTTTACTGTCTGACAGAACCTTTTCTCCCGGTACCGGCGGCTGAGGCGTGTCACCTCCTGCTTCCTTCAGCACATAGTTCAGGTGAATTCCTTCTGTATATGGCTGCCCATCAATGGTTTGCATTGACACAATCCACTGGCTGGGGCCGTCTGCTTCAAAATAATGCTTATCCTCTGTTGTATATGCCTCATCAGCAAGCTGAATATAGGTTGTCTTTCCACGATTCGGGCCGCTCACATAATAGGTAATGATACCATTACTGTCTGAAGTCAGTTTTCCCTCCTCTGCTGATCCATCAATGATCGATTGGAACTGTACTCCCGCCAGTGGATTCCCGTCTTCATCCGTTACTCTTGCCCGGAACAAACCAGAATAGCAGACGTAGTCTACTTCCATCGGCTTTTCTACCAGTGCTGCCATGGCCTGCTCCAGAGCATCAACCTGTTCATTGATCTGTACCTGTGCTGCATTCTCATTATCGTAAACAGCCTGTGCCGTTTCTATTGCCGCCTGTAGTTCCTCATATCCACTGCTGTAATCTTCTGCCTTCAGCGCTTTCGCTTCTTCCAGCTTCTGCCCGAGTTCTGACTTATCTGCTTTTAAAACGAGTCCATCTTCTGCCTGTTTTAATCCGCTCAAGGCCTCGTCAACCTCCGCCTGAGACGCATTCAGGTCTCCATTCACTGCTTTTGCATTTGCCAGCGCTTCCGCATAACTGCTCCAGCTTTCTTCCGTATATCGGTCTTCGACATAATACTTCTCGATTTCCTTCTGCAGTGCTGCCTTATTGGCTGGGTCAGTTAAAGCATTTTTCGCTTCCCGCAGCGCAGCAGCTGCCGCATTATATTCCTCCTGCACAGCTCCAGATTTGTCCAGGACTGCCTGTGCATTCTGAATTGCCTCCTGTAATGCCTGATAGGTTGCCGGCGTATAATCCGTTTCTGCATACTGTCCTACAGCTTCTACATATTGCTGTAATACAGTACCATCCGGTTTTCTCTCATTGTCTTTATCAATGGCTCCGCCCGGACGCGCTATTACAGTCACTTCCAGTTCAAAATCACCCTTCACTGCTTCTCCATTGACTGTCTTAAAATACCGTGTTCCTTCCGGACTGACTCCAACGGTAACCGTGACCGGCTCAACAGTATATGGTTCTTCATGGCATGCAAGAATCTCCCATACCTTTCCATCCTGCCATGCCGGAGAAGCCTGGAGGTATACCAGTCCTGTCTCTGCATTCGACATCTGATTCCATGCATCCGCTCCTGTCCCCGGCACTCTGATCTGGAACTTGAAAGGTCTGGTAAACGTATTTCCATTGCTGTCCTTTACGATCAATTTCAGTTCCGTCAGAATATCAGAAACTGCCAGTCCGTCCAGCGCTGTCCGGAGCTTTTCCGATGCAGCTGATACTTCTGCTTCCACTGCATCCACATCCTCATATACCTTCTGTGCCTCCTGCAGCGCCGTCCGGTATGCCTGATAGCTTTCTGCTGTATAGATATATTCCTCTTTTACGGCTTCTGCCTCTTTTAATACTGCTGCCAGACCGGATTTATCCACGTATTCCTCTTTTGGAATTAGAACAAACCTTAGCTCTTCAAATCCGGTAGCCGGTTTTCCATTAATCGTATATGTTTTCTTGTCCTTCACTTCATAAACAATTTCAGAAGGGATGGCGACATACTTATCACCCTCCGGACGAATGGACAGATCCCAGTAGGCATCTGTAGCAGCATGATTCACATAGATCATACCATTCTGATCCGTTGTATATTGAGTTGCACCCAGAGCCTTCTTAATAAAAGTGACATCCGGCATCGGATTGCCCCTTTTATCCAGCGCCTGGATTTCCAGCCTGTCTAATACCGGCTGCTTCGTTCCTCCCTCGTCATATTCGGGATAATACTCCGGCTCTTCACCATTTTCTACTTTTTTCTTATTTGCCGCTGCCGCTTCTGCACGAGCTGTACCGACATATTCCTTCTGTGTCTCTGTCAGGTCTTCATATGCTGCCAGCGCCTTATCTACATTTTCCAGGTCTGCTTCCTTCATCAGACTGATATTAAATGTGTCAAAGAGTCTATTCACCTCAATAGCGGCAAAAATATCTTCCTTATTCGCATTCTCAGGAAGAGACGTCTTATCCTTCTCTAAGGAAAGCAGCCTTGCCAGCGGTTTATAATCCGTAATTCCCTTATTCCCCGTCAGATTCAGTTCCTTCAGACCTTTCAATCCTGCGATTTCAGAAATATCCGTAAGGCTATTATGAGACGCATCCAGTGAATATACATTCACAAGCTTGCTTAGATCCGGAAGCCCTTCGATCTGATTGTCTGCGATCGCTACGAATTCAAGCTCTGTCAGTCCCTCAACAGCGCTGATATCCTTCACCCGATTGCCGGATAGATTCAGCTGTTTCAGCTGTTTCATGTTGGCAATGGCTGACACATCCTCAATTTCATGATTTCCTGATACATCCAGCTGCGTCAGGTTCACCAGTGTCTTTAAGGAACGGATATCGCTGATTCCATCCTGCTTTAGCAGCAGTGCATCCAGCTGCACCAGAGCAGACAACGGGCTCACATCTGCAATCCGTTTTCCTTCTACTGCAGAGGTATAACAGATATCTACCATAGAGGCAGATTTTGCGTACTGAATCCCTTCCAAATTTTCAATCCAATACTGCTTCTCCCAGGTCTCAAAGTCCTCCGGGTGTGCACACAGCTCATAAGAAATTATAGAAACCTGTTTTGCTCCTACAATTTCCTCGGTCAACAACGGGGCATCCTTAATCGAATTCAGCGATGCACGGACGGCCCAGTGAAGCACTGGATCCTTGATGACTTCTCCTGGTTTCGGATCATAAATATCCTCTTCCAGCAGTCCCCCACAGGTATCTGCTTTGGCGGTGATGCTCATTCCAAAGCCTCCTGTTACAGTCAAGATACCTGCCAGCAGCAACGCCAGCATTCTCTTTCCTTTTGCTTTTTTCATCTTATTTCCTCCTTATCCTGGTAGAGCTACTACCATAGCTACCTATATGCTACTCTTTGCTTCGACAATTTTCCAATTGATATTCTGCATATATGAGCTACTTATATTAATAATATCGATAGGTTGATCGATTCTATTTTTTCACTCTCAGCCAGGTATCATAAATGTTCTTCTTAAATGCGGCTGCCTCTCTGATCTCCGGCAGATTACATTGCCAGCCACCGTTTTCTGCCTCTCTTAAGAAGCCTGTCTTCAGGTCCTCCCTGGAAAAAGCAAACCGTTTTGGTCTATCTGTAAATAGCTCCGGGTGCATCAGATATACTGCGGCTGTCACATCCCAGTTGTAGAATCCTTCTATGCCATAATCCTTACTGTTATAACCGAAATAGTAATCCGTTTCTTCCAGAATATATTTGGCGATCCTTTCGCTGCTTTCAGAAAATACCCTCTGGTATTCCTCTTTGGTAAAAAGTACCTTCAGACAGTTATTTCCCGTAATGACGGATACATTCTTTCCATTTTGCAGGACTCCTGCAGATGCCTGCGGATCGCAGGAAAAGTTCAGTTCATCCATGGTCTTTTTTTCAAATACCAGCGGCGCCGTAATACCTCCCATCAGTACGATTTCTTTCACTTTTTCGAAAAAATGCTTATCGAGGCAAAAGGCGCCATAGAGATTCGTAAGAGAACCGGTTGCAAGAACGGACAGTTCACCCGGATACCGATCTGCCATCTCCACCAGATACCGGGCGGCATCACTCTCATACTCACCTGCCCCGGCGCCTCCTGCCTTCACAGTAATCTCTTCTCTTCCAAGCTCCTTCAGCATTTTCCTGATGGCCGCAAGAACTACATCCAACCGGCTGTTTCCATATGTTGCTGTAATTCCATGTACCCTGGCTTTTTCACATCCCAACAGATAAATCAGTGCCAGCCCATCATCCACATCGCAGTCCGGTACTCCCAATGTATTATCACAATCAAACACAATCTGTTTCATTCTCTTCTCCTTCTTTACGCGGAAATAGCAGCCGGCTGTTCCCCGGCTGTATAATAGACAGCCATTTCATGGTTTGCTGAAGTACCTACCGTATCGCCAATCGTGATTCCCATACGTCCGGCCTCTCCGCTCAGCATATGGCAAAGCAGCAGATTTTCTTTGGTTCTGACCTTCAGCTCCACCGTCTCTCCCATAAATGTCATTTCTTCTATTACACCTCTGC
>DNJM01000123.1:0-5639 GCA_003489085.1 Lachnospiraceae bacterium | reverse complement strand
TTCTTCTATTACACCTCTGCTGCAGCCAGCCACAGTTTCTGCCTGCAGAATAATGTCAGACGGACGCAGCATCGCATCATAGATTCCCTTCTGCCGATCTGTTTTCCAACTTCCGAGGCTGCACCGGAACCACCCATCCGCCGCTGTCCCGCGAATATAATTTGCTTTTCCGAAATACTCTGCTGCCTCTCTGGATACCGGATGCCGAAACAGCATTTCCGGTGTATCATACTGCACAATTCTCCCCTGACTCATCAGCGCCACCCGATCCGACATTCGAAGCGCCTCATGTTTGTCATGCGTGACCAGGATAGTTGTCAGCTGCTTCTCCTGATGAAGCTTCTTAACCAGCGTTTCCATCTCCAGTCTCAGCTTCTCGTCCAGCCCGGAGAAGGGTTCATCCAGAAGCAGGATCTTCGGTTCTGCTGCCAGAGCCCTGGCAAGCGCCACCCGCTGAAGCTGGCCGCCGGACATTTCCCGGATCTTACGCTTCTCGTATCCGGTAAGCTGCACCTCTGCAAGGAGCCGCTTCACCGTTTCCCTCTGCACTGCTTTCGGAACCCGTTTCAGTTCCATGGCAAATGCAATATTCTTTTCTACCGTCATATGCGGAAACAGCCGCAGATCCTGAAAGACAATAATCGTTCCCCGCTTCTCTGGCGCCAGCTGGACAATGGATTCGCCGTCCAGCCGGACATCACCGCCTCCGATCTCCAGGAGTCCGGCCACACTCTTTAACAGTGTGCTCTTCCCACAGCCGGATGGACCCAGAAGTGATACGAATTCTCCTGTCTGAATTTCCAGGTTGATCCCATGAAGGATTTCTTCTTTCTGTAATGCTACACTTAAATTTTCGATTGTCAGGTTCATCATCCGTTCCCTTCTGTCATTCTATGAATAAAATTCTACACTGTTGTCCCGGTTCCATTTCCCGGCAATCCATTCCAGGAGGCCGAAAATCACCAGTGTGATTCCAAGAAAAAGCGCACTGTAGACGCTGGCAATATTCCTGTCTCCTCCTTGAAGATACGGCACCATCACGATGGTAAACGTCTTTACCTGGCCGCCTCCGATCAGCAACGTCAGAAAATACTGGCTGAAGGAGACGATATATGCCATGCTAAAGGAAGACAGCATCACCGGAACCAGCATCGGAAAAGTTATCTTGAAAAATGCCTGCCACGAAGTTGCACCCAATACTCTGGCCTGTTCCTCCAGCTCGCTTCCCACAGCTGCCGTGCCATCCATCATCAGCCGTACCGCATATGGCAGCGAACAAATCAGATGGGCAATCACAACTCCCCTTATCGTATTATTCAGTCCCATTTTAATAAAAGTGACCTGCACTCCCATTGCAAATACGGTGGCCGGTACCATAAAAGGAAGAATTGCACAGAAATACAGCAGATTCTTTCCCCGGAATTCGTAAAATGTCAACGCCCTTGCTGTCATAAGTGCTATTACAACGGATAGCGCAGCCACCGTAAGTGAGATCATTACACTGGAAAGAAACAGTCCGGCCAGCTGTCCTTTCCTTCCCAGTATCTCCTGTATAGCGCGTGTGGAAAACACCTGCGGGAGCAGCGATGGCCATGCCCAGCGTTCGGTAAACACCCAGACCAGGAGCAGCAGTACCGGTATCACAATACTCAGTACAAACAGTCCCAACAGAAATTTTGATAAAATATGTTTTTTTCGTTTCATTTGAGCTACTTCTTCTCCATCAGGTTTTTCATTGTTCTCTTCATAAGCATAAAATATACCCACGCACTCAGCAGGGAAATAACAATGATTATTCCATTCAGTGCCATGGCATAGGGTCGGTGCCGCAGATCCGGATGGGTATACTGAATGTAGGCCAGAACAGGCAGCGCCCTCGGCGTTGTTGCACCCAGAAGAAACGGCATCTCATATGCCCCCAGTACAAACACAAACAGAATCAGGAACCCACTCAGAATTGTATTTTTACACAATGGCAGCGTTACCGTAAAAAACGCCTTCCATCGCCCGGCTCCCAGATTTACCGCAGCCTCTCCCAGTCTGCCATTGATATTTGCCATAAGCGCAATAACAAAATAAATGATAAAGGGGATTTCCTTCCATATATATGCCAGAACAATTCCGATCCCTTTTGCATCATATATCAGCATCGGAAATTCCTGCTGGTCCGCAATCAGTCCAAACGCATAGGCAATTCTGGCAAGCAGGCCGTTCCGGGAAAAAATATTGATGATAAACAGTGCTGCCACAACATGTGGAACGACAATCGGCAACTGCACGATCCGCATCATGCCTCCCCGGGTCTTACCATGCATCACCAGAAGCGCACACAAGAAAACCCCCGCCACTGTCGCAATCAGTGCCGAGGAGAATGCAATCTGAACACTATATCGTACCGACGAACGCATATCCGGTCTCGTCAGCACTTCTTTATAATACTGCAGTGTCGGTTTCGTTAAGCCAAATGTCGGAATCACCCCCAGACTTTGGGTGATTCCGATTATGACTCCGATCAGAAAGAAAACCGTCACAAGTATCTGCGGGATCAGCAGCAGATAAGGGGTTTTTTTCTTTGACATTATTTTCCTACAACCTCTTCCATCCAGATTTCTTCGATGATTGGTACCAGCTCTGCCGGCATCTCCGGAAGCCGTTTGGACAGAAGCTCATCCTGTGGGATTGTTCCTTTTCCAAGCTCTACCTTATCAAATGCCACCTTTTGTTCATCAGACAGCTTATTGTAATCCACAACCGGAAGGACCTTCAGAACATCGTAGCGGTCTGCCTGAATCTCCGGAGACATCATCTCATTGATTGCCACCATAGCTCCCGCCTTATTTCCTGAATTTGCCGCGATAGCCATAAAGTTCGTGTTTCCGATTGTTCCTTTGTCAAACTGGAAGGTCTGTGTGGTCTCTGTATAAGTACCCTCTTCGATCTTCACTGCCGTCGCATAGGCATCATAGGTCACATTCAGCACCAGCTCACCATCTGCAAACATATTGTCCTGGGTTGTAGAAGAATCCGGGAAGGTCTTCCCTTCATTCCACAGGTATGGATTCAGCTGACGCAGATATTCCAGTGCCGGTTCAATCGCCGCCTTGACTGTCTCCTTATCCGCTTCCATATCAAGGAACTGCTCGTAGCCGCAAATATCATAAATGACATTTCTTACGAATACGCTTCCGGTAAAATCAGGCAGCGCCGGATACGTAACCTTTCCCGGATATTTCTTTACAAATTCCATCAGCTCATCCGTATTCTTCGGCAGCTCTGGTGTCACGGCTGTATCTGCAATCAGAACCATCTGCGCTTTTCCGTAGGGCGCCTCATATCCTTCAATCGGATAGGCAAAGTCCAGCGTCACGTCCTCTGATTCTGCATCTATATACTCCTGAAAGTTCGGCAGCTGGTCTACGAATGGTCCATAAAGCATGTTGTTCTCTTTCGCAGACTGAAAGTTTTCGCCGTTAATCCAGATCATATCGATACTTCCGTCCTTCTCTCCTGCCTCAATCTCACCGGAAAGCTGGCTCAGTACCTGATCGATATCCATCGGCACACGCTCCATTGTGATGTCGTATTTTTCCTTCATCTGCGGCGCAAATACATCATCCAGCCACTGGTTCAGCTTTTCATCACCGCCCCAGCCATAAAAGGTAACCGTACTTCCCTTCGCAGCCTCTTTCATCTCGTCAAAGGTCATATCTTCTACAGCTGCTTCCTTTTTTTCCTCCCGCTTCTCCGGGGCTTCTTCTTTTTTCTCGCTACAGGCCGCCAAAGACAGCACCATGGCTCCGGCAAGCAAGAAAGCAAACAGTCTCTTTTTCATAATGTTCTCCTTTTTATGTTTCTTGCTTTTCTATTTTAGCATCGGATCCCGTTTTCGTCTAATAGATGCTTGTAATATATATATTTGCTTTTTCTATTGATCTTTTTTCCTTGTCAACGCACCTTTAAAGTTCTTACTCGTCCTGCAGATCAGCCCGTCAAAGATCCAGTACATTGCCGGCAGGAATAACAATACGGCGCACATACTGATCAGAGCACCTCTTGCCATCAGCAGACAAAGTGAACTGATCATATCGATTCTGGAATATAAGCCCACACCAAATGTCGCTGCAAAGAAGCTGAATGCGGATACAATAATGGACCGCATACTGCTCTGGTGCGCAATGATAATGGATTCCTTCTTGCTCTTTCCCCCGCCGCGCTCTTTTTCATACCGGCTGGTCATCAGTATCGCATAATCTACCGTTGCTCCCAGCTGAATGGTTCCAATAACGATGGATGCGATAAACGGCAGCTGTGAACCAGTCAGATACGGGATACCCATGTTAATAAAAATAGCACCCTCAATGACCAGTACCAGAATCACCGGAAGTGAAATGGACTTAAATACAAATAAAATGATCACAAATACCGCCAGGATCGAAACTGCACTGACTACCTTAAAGTCATGGTCTGTGATCTCAATCAGGTCCTTGGTGCATGGTGCTTCACCGACCATCATACCTGTTGGATCATACGTTTTCAAAACTGTATTCAGCTGGTCGATCTGCTCATTCACCTCATCCGATGCAACCGGATACTCATTCATAATCAGCATCAGCTCATAGTTTTCGCTTTCCAGAATATTTTTAATATCCTCCGATATCATGCTCTGCGGGATGGATGGCCCGATCAGGGTTTCCAGTCCCAGTACCTGCTTCACACCGTCAACCTTTTCCATCTCATCGATCATCTGATACTTGGCTTTTTCATCCATGTCCCGATCCAGCAGAACCATGTGGGCAGCTCCCATATGATACTCTTCCTGAAGCTTGGTATTTGCCATAATACTTTCCAGGTCCTCCGGAAGGGTTGCATCCAGATTATAGTATACACTGGTATTTGCCTGGAAATACGCAAAAGCAATGAACAGTACTACGAATATAGCCGCACAGATGCCGTGATATTTTACAATGATATCAGATGCCTTCGGAAAATGCGGAATCAGCTGGCGATGCTTCGTCTTTTCCAGAGCTTTATCAAAAATCATAATCATAGATGGTAATATTGTGACACATGCGAGGACACCGAAAATGACCCCCTTCGTCATGACAACGCCCAAATCCATTCCTAAGGTAAAGCTCATAAAGCAAAGTGCGATGAATCCTGCTATCGTCGTAATGGAGCTTCCCACCACAGACTTCAATGTAGCTGCAATCGCCCGTGCCATTGCCTCCTGATGATCTTCTCCCAGAATTTCCTTCTGCTCCTGATAACTGTGCCACAGAAAGATAGAATAATCCATCGTCACACCCAGCTGGAGAACCGCACTCAGTGCTTTTGTAATGTAGGAAATCTCTCCTGTAAAAATATTAGTTCCCATATTATATAGGATCGCCATACCGATACTAAGCAGGAAGATCACCGGAATCAGATAAGATTCCATCGTAAGAGCCAGCACAATGGAAGAAAGCAGTACCGCTATTGCAACGTAAATGGCAACTTCCGATTCCGCCAGATTCTTCGTATCCGTTACGACTGCTGACATTCCGCTTAAGAAGCACTGCTTCCCTGCCAGTTTCCGGATATCACCGATGGCATCCATTGTCTCATCGGCTGATGTTGTCGTATCAAAAATAATAAACATC
>DNJM01000219.1:1600-5021 GCA_003489085.1 Lachnospiraceae bacterium | reverse complement strand
ACAAACTTATTATACGAGGAGTTTCTATGAAGAAAAAGTGGTATCAGTCAGCGGCATGCAAGGGAATAATGCTGGTGGTGGCACATGTCAGCCTGATCACAATGGTGATCTGTTCGATATGGCTGGCAGTGGCAGCCGGGTATGAGTATCTGAATCCGTTTGCGGAAGTGCCGAAGACGTATGCGGGAACAACGGTTTTTGAATCGGATCTGAATGTAGCGGCCTATCATATTCTAGGTGGTGCAATGTCTTCCGAGAAGTTTAAAACAGATGGTAAACTGGATCGGGATAAGCTGGTGGATATTGAGCAGTATCTGGACGATGGAACGATTACCGGTGAAAATGAAAGCGGAGTTGCCTATAAGCTGGGAGATCTGATGGACTGGTCAGATCGGATGACATGGGGAGATGATGAAGAGCAGACAGTGATTGTTTGCCGCAAACCGGATGGCACCTACCAGTATTACCATTGGAGCGATTTTCGGACCAGGATCAATGAAGGTGAACTGAGGTTCATTAATACAAGTACGGAAGAGACTTCCAGCATGCTGGAAGAGGTCAGGGATTACTATGGTGATTATAGCGACAACTACTTTGGCATCAGCGATGCGGAGGGAAAGATTCTGTATGATTCCTGCTGGAATCTGGGCTATAATGGTGAACGGCTTGACGAAGCATTTGCTCCGGACGGGGCTGTGGATCTGGTAGAAATTGCGAATAAGAATCCGGATTGGAACGGACGGCTGACGGAGCTGTACGATAGAGTGGAAAACGTGATCAACCGGATTGGAAATGAAATCGGCATTGCAGAAAGTGTGGAGGAGTCCTGGAAGGAAGGGGATACGAATCTTTCCTATATGCTGATTGACAATGATCATAAACGTGTCTATACCAACCGGGAGGCATACCGGAATTATAAGGATGCAGAAGAGAATTATGAAAAGCTGAAGCATACGGCGGATGGAGGAGATGCCAGCTACGTATCTATAGCACCAAGTCTGCAGCAGTTTGAAGCGCATATGGATTCGGAACTCAGGCCATCGGAATGGCAGTCTATGGTACAGATGCTGGTACAGGAATATGATCTGAAGGATTTTCAATTCATTATTTCTGTGGATACCACCTACCCGATTCAGGATATGCTTTATGAAAATCATGTGAACTATGAAAAAATTCAGCCGTATATTGAGAATATGTCTGTATTGGTATGGGTTGGACTTGGCAGCTTCATCCTTTCCGCATTATGGCTGACGGTTGTAGCAGGCCGGAGCAACCGGACAGAAGGGGTCGCTCTGAGCATGGTAGATAAATGGCCGACGGAACTGACACTGATTTCGATTGGCACCGGTATCGGGATACTGATAGGATGGATCGCGGAAAGAGGATCTGTCTGGGGACGCTACAGCTATTATCAATATGAAAAGTCAAATGAATATGTATATCAGATCATGGGTGGCCGCTTCATGGGTGAGATCAGAGGAGAAGATCTGATTATGACAGGTGTTGTAGCAGCCATAGCCTGCTTCCTGGGATTCCTTGGCTACCTAAGTATCGTGCGCAGACTGAAGGCACATACTTTCTGGAAGAGCAGTTTTCTCCGGATGATTTTAAAATGGATTCGAAGTATCTGGCGATTCCTGTGCCGGATCTGCCGGACCTTCTGGAAGAATCGAGGAATTGTAACGAAAAGAGCTATCGTCTGTGCAGGATTTCTGTTTCTGCATTATCTGGCATTTGCCGGAGGCGGGTTCGTTTTCCTGATGCTGATTGCAGATGCAGCAGCAGTGATCAGTCTGCTGGGAGATGCCATTGCAAAGCAGAAGGTAAAGACAGGAATCCAGAGAATTGCGGACGGAGAAGTGGAGTATCAGATTCCAACGGAGCATTTGCGTGGTGACAACAAGGAGATTGCAGAATGTGTCAACCACATCGGTGAAGGACTGAATGCTGCCGTGGAACAGAGCTTAAAGAGTGAAAGGATGAAGACGGATCTGATTACGAATGTATCCCACGACATCAAGACACCGCTGACATCCATTATCAATTATGTGGCGCTTTTGAAACGGGAGAACTTTGAAGATCCGAAGATTCAGGGGTATCTGGATATATTGGATGCCAAGTCGCAGAGACTGAAAACTCTGACAGAGGATGTAGTAGAGGCATCCAAGATCAGTTCGGGAAATATTCATCTTGAGATGATAGACCTGAATCTGGTGGAAATCGTTCAGCAGACGAGCGGAGAATTCCTGGAGAAATTCGAAGCAAGAAACTTAAAGCTGATCTCGAATCTTCCTGAACGGCCGGTGCTGATCCGTGCAGATGGACGAAGGATGTGGCGGATCCTGGCAAATGTCTATAATAATGCTGCAAAGTATGCTATGGAGGGAACCAGAATCTATGCGGATATGGTGATGACGGATAATACAGTTTCCTTCTCTTTGAAGAATATTTCGGAGCAGCCTCTGAACATATCTGCAGATGAGCTGACCGAGCGTTTTATCCGCGGCGATATCTCCAGAAGTACGGAGGGAAGCGGGCTTGGGCTTTCCATTGCCAAGAATCTGACAGAACGTCAGAACGGAGAATTTAAGGTATATCTGGATGGCGACTTATTCAAGATTACGATCATTTTCCCAAGAGTCCGGAAGTAATCCAGATACATGAGAATATTGTGTAAATAAAAAAATTGCGGTAGATTTCTGTGAATCTGCCGTAATTTTTTTCGCGGAAAGTTATTTTTTAACTTCTTGGAAATTGCCTTGCATCCGTTGACAGGAAGCATTACAATATTGATATGTCGAAAGAAGTAAATGCTTCTTAGTTGATTATAAGGAGGTCTGAAACGACTATGGAAGAGATCAGAGAGTTGCTGCAGACTTGTTTGAATATAGATTTTTTGAATGCAGTATTAAGTAATCCGCGGGAAAAGGATACGATACAAAAGGTCCGTATACGGCCGGTATTAAAGGGAAAAGAGCTGTACTTTCAGTGTGAGGAGCAGCGGGGAAAGCAGGCATTTCATAAGAATGGACAGACACAGGAGACAGCAGAGCGGATTCTGGAGTACCTGGAGCAGTTCAGGCAGATGCAGATCGAAACGAAAAAATTTCTATACACAGTTTTGGTAAGCAAAAAAGGGAAAATAACCATTCGGAAAAAGGTACAGACGAGATGCCAGAAGGAAGCTGATTTGTCTCATAACAGAAGCAAGCGTTATATTTTGCAGGAGGGAATCCCGGTACCGTTTCTGGTTGATCTGGGAGTGATGACGCAGGAAGGAAAGGTCGTGCACGCCAGGTTCGACAAATTTCGGCAGATAAATCGATTTCTGGAATTCATTGAGGATATTCTGCCGAAGCTTCCGAAGGACCGTGAGGTTACGATCCTGGATTTCGGATGCGGAAAGTCTTATCTGACCTTT
>DNJM01000219.1:1076-1311 GCA_003489085.1 Lachnospiraceae bacterium | reverse complement strand
CGGAAAGTCTTATCTGACCTTTGCGATGTATTATTATCTGCATGAATTGAAACACTATGATGTCAGGATTATCGGTCTGGATCTGAAGGCGGATGTCATTCGACAATGCAGTCGGTTAAGCGAGAGCTATGGTTATGAGAAGCTGAAGTTTCTGGAAGGAAATATCGCGGACTATACCGGTGTGGAAGAGGTGGATATGGTCGTAACACTGCATGCCTGTGATACGGCAACGGAT
>DNJM01000219.1:0-772 GCA_003489085.1 Lachnospiraceae bacterium | reverse complement strand
ATGCCTGTGATACGGCAACGGATTTTGCTCTGGCGAAGGCTGTAGGATGGAAGGCGAAGGTGATTCTTTCGGTGCCATGCTGCCAGCATGAGTTGAATGCGCAGATCGAAAATGAGCTGCTGGCTCCGATTCTGTCATATGGATTGTTGAAGGAACGGATGGCAGCGCTGATTACGGACGGACTGCGGGCACAGTATCTGGAGCAGGAGGGGTATGATACTCAGATACTGGAATTCATCGACATGGAGCACACGCCGAAGAACATTCTGATCCGTGCGGTACGGACCGGAAAACCGGGAAGAAAGATGGAAGAGATCGGGAGACTGACGGAGGCACTGCATGTGTCTCCGACATTAGGAAAGCTGCTGGAAGATTCCGGCAGATAGACCGGACGGGGAGACAGCCAGGGGAGAGTGCAGAAGGATGCACTGGCAGGAGCGACGGTAAAAGACAGATAAAGGGGTATCACATATGAAGAAAGGATTCATCAGGGCGGGGATACTGATGCTGGTATTTATACTGGCGGTGATTTTTTTCAGTATTCTGACAGGACGTAAAAATGCAGATATGACGGTGGATATGGGCAGAGCCACCCTGCCGCGGGTTTATTTTGAGATAGAGGGGTACCAGGCGAATGCACTGGTAGGTTATACGGAAAAAATGGATCTGACGGCCATGCGGGATACTCTGACACCTTTGGATGCCAATGGAAATGTCAGTATCCGAGTTCAGAAATTCGATGAGCAAGTAAATAGTTTCGCATATAAAATTT
>DNJM01000200.1:858-8160 GCA_003489085.1 Lachnospiraceae bacterium | reverse complement strand
TTCTGATACTGGCTGCGGCGCTCGCACTCAGCAGCAGTCTGCTGGCGCTGTACGGTCCCAAACTGTCCGGTGAGGCTATCAATGCCATTGATATCGCCGCAGGCCAGGTAGACCTGGACAAAGTTTTTCAATGTGCTCGTCTTATGGCTGTTTTTTACATCTCTTCAGCGATATTGACCTACCTCTTAAACATTGTCATGATCCATCTGTCCCGGCGGATATCCAAGCAGATGCGCCATGATATCTTTGAGAACCTGACTACTCTGCCCGTTGGTTTTTTCGACCATTATCAGACCGGCGATATCATCAGCACCATTACCTATGATGTCGATACAGTAAACCAGTCCTTATCTACGGATCTTTTACAGGTGCTGCAAAGCATTATCACCGTTACCGTATCCTTCTTTATGATGCTGACGATTGCTCCGGCTCTGGTACTGATCTTTGCCGTGACAGTCCCAGTAACGGCGCTGTTCACCCGCTGGCTGGCCTTCCGGGTACGGCCGCTGTTCCGCCGCCGCAGTGCCAGACTCGGCGAGCTAAATGGTTTCGTGGAGGAAATGCTGTCCGGCCAGAAAACCATCCGGGCCTACGGACAGGAAGAAGCGGTACTGGCCCGGTTTGATGAGAAAAATAAAGCAGCGGTGGACGCTTACACCGTTGCAGAGGCCAATGGCACCATTACCGGTCCCTTCGTCACCTGCATCAACAACGTCTCTCTGTCTTTGCTGTGCGTGTTCGGCTCCCTGCTGTTTCTTCAGGGACAGATCGGCCTCGGTGATCTCTCCAGCTTTGTTCAATACTCCCGGAAGTTTTCCGGTCCCATCAACGAGGTTGCCAACATCATCTCAGAACTGCAAAGCGCTCTCGCCGCAGCAGAGCGGGTCTTCGGCCTCATTGATGCAGAGCCTGAGCCAGCTGATGCCCCAGACGCTATGACGCTGCTTACCGTTCAGGGCGACGTAGAGCTCCGTGATGTCGACTTTTCCTACACGCCCGGCTATCCCATCATTCAGGATCTGGACCTCCGTGCTGAGCCTGGCTCCCTGACTGCCATTGTCGGTCCCACCGGGGCAGGAAAAACCACCATCATTAACCTTCTAATGCGTTTTTATGACGTGGACAGCGGCAGCGTATCCGTAGATGGTCAGGACATCCGGAACGTCACGCGTGCATCGCTGCGCCGGTCCTATACTATGGTTTTGCAGGATACCTGGCTGTTTCACGGGACGATTTTTGACAACATCGCCTACGGTAAGCCCGGCGCCACTATGGAGGATGTGGTAAATGCCGCCAGAGCCGCCCATATTCACTCCTATATCTCCCGATTACCCGATGGCTACAACACAGTGCTTTCTGACAATGGCGCCTCCATCTCCAAAGGCCAGAAGCAGCTTCTGACCATCGCCAGAGCCATGCTTTTGGATGCTCATATGCTGATTCTCGACGAGGCGACTTCCAACGTGGATACCCGTACTGAGCAGGAGATCCAGGCGGCTATGCGGCAGCTGATGGAAGGCAAGACCTGTTTTATCATCGCGCACCGTCTTAGCACGATACAGTCCGCAGACCATATCCTGGTGCTGAACCAGGGACGTGTCGTCGAGCAGGGCAATCACCAGAGCCTCATGGCGCAAAACGGCTTCTACCGGCAGCTGTACGAATCCCAATTCGATTCGGTCTGCTAACATAGAGGAAAGGGACAAACTGTCTTTTCACACAGTGCTGTCCCTCCCAACAAGCTACTATGGAATCTGATAGAGAATCAGGCAAAGACAGCAAAAAACAAACCAGGCAGTTCCTTTCAGCATCAGGACGCCTGGCTTGTTCTTTTCATTCCTGTTTTTATTTACTTACTACTCTAACCACTAATCGATATTCAACCGTCCCTGAAGCCAGATATTTCCCTTAAACCGGCGTCCGACCTCCGGCTCGCCCATCAGGTCCTTTGCATTGATGCAGATATCAAAATACATATCATTGCACTCAATACTAATCTGATATACATACTCGTCTGTCAGGCTGTTCTGTATCTTCTTGAAGCGTACAATGTTGCCCATAACCTGATACTGGTCGCATTCCATCCCGTATGGCATAAAAAACGTATCTACAATGGAAAATACATCTTCATTGTAAATCCTTCTCGACACCATGGAATACAGATCCATATCCTCGATTGTCAGACTCTCGATGGCCTCCGGATCCCCATTTTTCGCTGCATTCATCAACTGGCACCGTCTGTCTGCCAGCTGGCTCTGAAGCAGCTCCCCTTCCAGATCATTCGAAATCTTCTTTATAATAGGAAACAGAATCATTCCACTGGACGACAATCCGGAAAAAGTCGTTGTGACCCTCCGGCCTGCAAGCGTGTTCATCAGCAGCTTTTTGCGATAGCCAACAACATTCTGCAGGTAAAAGATCAGAGAGACACCGACCCTTCCATCATCGCAAATCCCAGCATAAGAATCCCCGCCTACACGGGCTTCCACAGAAACCTCCTCCGTCGTTGTGACTCCGCTTCCCTTATAATACGGAAAATAATACTGCCGGTGAAAACCATCTGCATCTAAGTCTCCGCAAAGCTTGATGCCCATATTGGGAGCAAATTCCTTCTCCATCTCCACAAATGCAGTATCCTTCCCCCGGACCGCATCCCGATGATCGAAATCCCGGAATACCTCCGCAAGCAGCTTCTCCACTTCTGCTTCCCTTTTAATTGTACTAAAGCCAATAGCTCTCAAATAAGAATGCATTTTTACTCCCCTCTGTAGAAAAGCCTGTACTTATTTGATCGAACATTCAATCAGAATAGGGCATACCGTCTTCCCGGCCGCAGGCAAGAATCACACAGCAGCGAAAGCAGCTGCGCAATTATCTGTGCGGCAAACAGAAATCAGGCTCGCCGAAATCTCACGGACGAATGATCTCCATTCCTCCCATATACGGTCTGAGCGCCTCCGGAATCCGTACACTTCCATCTGCATTCAGATTGTTTTCCAGGAATGCGATCAGCATTCTCGGCGGAGCAACTACCGTATTGTTCAATGTATGCGCAAGATACTTCTTCCCATCCTTTCCATTTACACGGATTCTGAGACGCCTTGCCTGCGCATCACCCAGGTTCGAACAGCTTCCTACTTCAAAATATTTCTTCTGTCTCGGCGACCACGCCTCAACATCCAGCGATTTCACCTTTAAATCTGCCAAATCACCGGAGCAGCACTCCAATGTGCGCACCGGAATATCCAGTGTGCGGAAGAAGTCTACTGTGTTCTGCCACAGACGGTCAAACCACATCATACTATCCTCCGGCTTACATACAACAATCATTTCCTGCTTCTCAAACTGATGAATGCGGTACACACCGCGCTCCTCGATTCCGTGTGCGCCCTTCTCCTTGCGGAAGCACGGAGAATAGCTGGTCAGTGTATACGGAAGCTTCTCCTCAGGAACAATCTGATCAATAAATTTACCAATCATAGAATGCTCACTCGTACCGATCAGATACAGGTCCTCACCCTCGATCTTGTACATCATAGCATCCATCTCTGCAAAGCTCATGACTCCGGTGACTACGTTGCTGCGAATCATAAACGGCGGAATGCAGTAAGTGAAGCCTCGGCCAATCATGAAATCGCGTGCATAAGAAAGCACTGCGGAATGCAGTCTCGCAATATTGCCCATCAGATAATAGAATCCATTTCCGGCTACACGTCCTGCCGAATCCATGTCAATACCATTAAGCTTCTCCATAATATCTGTGTGATATGGAATTTCAAAATCCGGTACTACTGGCTCACCGTAACGCTGAACCTCAACATTCTCACTGTCATCTTTTCCAATCGGTACAGACGGATCAATGATATTTGGAATCACCAGCATTCTCTTGCGGATTTCTTCCTCTACTACTTTCTCACGCTCACTCAGCTCCTCGATGCGGGAAGCATTCTGCGTGACCTGCTTCTTTACTTCTTCTGCTTCTTCTTTCTTGCCCTGCGCCATCAGCGCGCCGATCTGTTTCGAAATCTTATTTCTATTAGCCCGGAGAGCTTCAACCTCCTGCTTAATGTCACGATTCTCCTGATCCAGCTTCAGTACCTCGTCCACAAGAACCAGCTTTTCATCCTGGAACTTATTCCGAATATTCTGCTTGACTGTCTCAGGATTTTCTCTCACAAACTTTATATCCAACATAATCTGTATGCCTCCAATTTCTCATTCTCTTTCTATCTGACAATCATTTACAGCTGCTACCTATCATATACCATTTTCCCCGACAAGTAAAGGTCAAGTTATTAAAAAATGTGCTATTGTCATATAGCTTTCATTATTACTCCCCCAGTCCAGATGAGAAGTATGCCTGGATTTCTGAGATGTAATAGCTTCCAGCTATAGACAATAACACATTTTAAGAAGTGCTTACCGGATGTCTTTCTATCCGATTCTGTATATGTTGAACCTCCATTGATACAAAGCAAAGGACCTTGGAAATCTTAGCTTTACTTTGTTCAGTGATAAGCAAACATCACATCTACTGGACATCCAGTGACACTTAACATAGTATTTTTATTTGTAACCCGTAAGTTTCTCTTATGCAAATGCATGCTGCACAAAGCTTCTGCACATCGCTTAACGCTAAGAGAACCTCGCAGAACATTTGCTTCATCACCGCATTACCAGGTGCCTGGCAAATTGTCATATATTAATCACTGGATATCGTTAAAGTAATTTACAGCTTGCCTGAGAGCCTCTTTTTCTTCCTGCCCGAGCACGATATAGGACTCACCCTTTACGATTTCCTTTACGTAAGTATAGCAGCCTTCCCTCCCATGAATCGCATTGAGAACAAAACCGGAATTACTCTCATCCAGCATTGCCAGTGCAAAGCTGAGACGTCCTCCGACATCCGGGAATGCATCGTACTTAACAATTCCGATCTTGTTCGCGGTTCTTCCCTGAATTTCCTTAATTCGACGAATTTCGTCTGTGTGCAGCCGGCTCACCTCAATCAGCTTGTCCACTTCAATAAATTTTTGCGCAAATGCTTTTTCCAGCGAAACTGCATCCTTCCCCTTCATAAAAATGCGGTACCGCTTTAGAAAGCGCGTCATTTTCATCGATACCCGTACCATATAGAGCAGTACAAATATCATGATCCCCATCATCGCAATAACAATGATGCCTGGATCAATCCCCAATGAATTTAAAATATTACTCTCCATCATATCTCCCCTTTTTTAATTACTTATTTTATCGGTGCACTTCCATAAACAAAAGCTCACAACTCACCTTGCTCTGCTAACATAAGCGAAAGCTCACACCCTACCTCGCTATCGCGAACGAAACTCACAACGCACTGCTTATCTCGCGAAAATTGTGCAAAATCAATACCCATGTCAGTTTTTACTCCATACTCTCTTAATCGATACGAAGTTTATCTCTAAACATTATTGCGCTGTATACGGATGTACAGACCGGAAGAGCTCCATCAGCCTCTCTAATTCTTCGTTCGAATAATAATCAATTACAATCTTGCCCTGATGATCTGACTTTCTCGTAATGGATACCTTCGTACCGAGCAGTGCCTTCATACTCTCTTCCAGATTCTGATAGATGAAATCATCCTTCTTCTCTGTCCCTGATTCCTGCTTCTCCTGATTTTCCTTTTCTGCTTTGTTCTGCATAGACTTCATCAGACGTTCCACATCACGAACACTTAGCTTTCCGTCAAATACCTGCATTGCAATCTTGTATTGCAGGTCGCCATCTGAAATGGCCAGCAATGCACGCGCATGTCCGGTCGTGATCATGTCTTCAACAACCATCTGCTGTACGCGGGGGTCCAGTTTTAACAAACGCATAGAATTTGTTACTGATGTGCGGCTCTTAGACACACGCTCTGCCACCTCATCCTGCTTTAAATGAAACTCAGTAAGTAAACGCTTATACGCCTGCGCTTCCTCAATTGGATTCAAATCCTCTCGCTGAATATTCTCGATCAGGGAAATTTCTACAATCTGCTGATCAGTAAAATCTTTTATAATAACCGGCACTTCTCTCAAGCCTGCTATCTTTGCTGCCCGCCACCTCCGCTCTCCCGCGATAATTTCATAATATCCATCCCGTTTTTGCACCAGCAGTGGCTGCAAAATACCAAATTGCCGGATAGAGTCCGCAAGTTCCAGCAAAGAATCCTCATCAAACTTCTTACGGGGCTGATCCCTGTTTGGCTCAACCTCACTAATTCGCAGCATAACCTCTTCTTTTTTTACTACTGTCTTCACCACAGTCTCAACTTTCTCCTGCGCTGGTTGCTGCGTCACCTTCTTTTCCAAGCTCTGCCTGGGAATCAACGAATCCAATCCCTTTCCCAAGCCTGATTTTTTTACTGCCATGCTTCTTCTCCTCTATAGTTTCTATTATTCACTGAACACTATTTCCTATTTTCTTATTTGTTACAATTCGCGAACAAACACCTTTTTATTTGCATAATTCCATCTGTTTTTCATTAATGACGACATATGAAATATGAAGATATACTGATTCGCTTCATGACCTAATGCCAGGGTCAAAAGGTGCCAGACAGATTGTTTCGCACTTCGTGCTTCAATTTCTACCCTCTGTTTCGATCGCCTATTTTAAGTTATGCTTTTCTCCGAGCTTTTCTACCAATCTTCTTCTCCTCTATGTATTACCTCTTCCGCGAGAAGGCGGTAGCTTTCCGCACCGGTAGATCTCGCATCATATTTAGTAATCGGCAGTCCATAACTTGGTGCTTCTGCAAGGCGTACATTTCTCGGAATAATACTTTTGTATACCTTCTGGTTCAGATTACTCTTAACATTTTCAACCACTTGCAAGGAAAGATTGGTGCGTGCATCGTACATCGTAAATACCACGCCTTCCATCTCAAGTTCCGGATTCAAACGGTCTTTAACCAGATCAATTGTATGCATCAGCTGACTCAAGCCCTCCAGTGCATAATATTCACACTGAATCGGGACCAGCACGGTGTCTCCTGCACACATCGAATTAATTGTGAGCATATTTAAAGACGGAGGGCAGTCAATGATTACAAAATCATAGTCGTTTTTTACCTCTTTCAAAGCATTTCTCAACAGGTATTCTTTTTCTTCTACGCCAATCAGTTCAATTTCTGCCCCTGACAGATTGATATTCGAAGGCAGAATCGATAGGTTTTCAAAGATTTCTTTCTGCAGACAATCCTGAATGTTTTTCTCTCCGAGCAATAGCTCATATACTGTGTTCTCGACTTCATCTTTTTCTACGCCAAGACCACTT
>DNJM01000200.1:0-533 GCA_003489085.1 Lachnospiraceae bacterium | reverse complement strand
TCCCTGCGGATCCATATCAACCACCAGCACATGCTGCCCAAGTTCAGCCAGCGATGCCGATAAATTAATTGCCGTAGTCGTTTTTCCGACTCCGCCCTTCTGATTCGCAACAACAATCGTTCTTCCCATTAATTCTGTATACTCCCTTCCTCTTAATCAGTACATTCGTTCCGTGTTTATTTCTTACGGAAGAATGGATGCCGAGTTACTTACAAGTATAGCACTGTTCTTATTCAAATACTAGTTCTAAATGTTTCACGTGAAACATTTTATCCTGTTCCACAGTTATGTTTCACAAGGATCATTCTGTCTTATTACATTATTATATTGTACAGATTCAATCCAACCCTTGTCTAGTCCTCCATCGGAGTGCATTGGCTTCAATCAACGATACCTACAATCACTTCACTCAGCAGCCTCGTTGATGACAAAGGTACAATTCAGGCGACCCGGTCGAGAAGGATGGTGTATGGGGATCTGTCAGCTCGAACTGTTCGTCTACAAGCTCCAAGGTGCCAGAAGACCTCCGCAGC
>DNJM01000184.1:4611-4878 GCA_003489085.1 Lachnospiraceae bacterium | reverse complement strand
GCAATTCCGGTAATGGTATACTTCGGTACTTTTATGGTATCCTGTACAATCATGGTTCCTTTGTCCTCCGGTGCATTGGTATTCCGGATATTGATCGGGATGCCTTCCTTTCTGACCGGGAAAATAGCTTCTTCATGCAGTACTGTAGCACCCATGTAAGAAAGCTCTCGAAGTTCACGATAAGTGATGGTATCAATGACTTCCGGATTTTCAATGATTCGAGGATCTGCAATCAGGAATCCGGACACATCCGTCCAGTTCTCATAC
>DNJM01000184.1:3715-4333 GCA_003489085.1 Lachnospiraceae bacterium | reverse complement strand
GACACATCCGTCCAGTTCTCATACAGATTGGCATGGATGGCACGTGCCACCAGAGAGCCGGTGATATCGGATCCGCCGCGGGAAAAGGTATGTATGCTTCCATCCGGCATGGAACCATAGAAGCCCGGAATGACGGCATATGGATATTCTGCCAGAACAGAAGCCAGACTTGCATTGGTCTTTTCTGCATCTAAGGTGCCTTTTTCAGTAAAGCAGATCACATTCGCTGCATCCACAAAAGCAAAATCCAGATAAGCTGCCAGGATCCGGCCATTCAGGTATTCTCCCCTGGATGCAGCATAATCCTTCCCTTCCTTATTACGGAAATTTTTTTCGATTTCCTGAAATTCCTGATCCAGGGAAAATGCAAGAGATAACCCATCTATAATTTTCTCATACCGCTCCCGGATCTCCTTTAATGTCTGTGAAAAATCGTCCCCGGCTGCTGCCTGTGCATAACATGCATACAGCATATCCGTCACCTTGGTATCCCGATTATGCCGTTTGCCCGGCGCAGACGGAATAACATAGTGTCTGGATGAATCAGACAGAATAATACTTTTTACTTTTTTAAACTGCTTTGCGCTTGCCAGCGAACTTCCGCCGAATTTTACTACT
>DNJM01000184.1:0-3413 GCA_003489085.1 Lachnospiraceae bacterium | reverse complement strand
TTCCGCCGAATTTTACTACTTTCTGCACGAAGTATATTCCTCCTTAATCCTAAATCAGCTTTTTGGCTCTTCTGTATGTTCCTCATCATGTTCCATGTTACGGATTACATCCGCATAGGAAGCACCGGCAGCCTTTTTCAGATCCGCCGGCAGAAGCTTTAGCTGCATTCCGAGCTTTCCGCCGCTGACGTACATATGATTCAGCGTTTCTGCATCGCGCTGAATTACCGTTGGAAACTGTTTCTTCATGCCGATACAGGTGCAGCCGCCCCGGACGTAACCGGTCACATTCGTCAGATCCTTCAGTGGCAGCATTTCCAGTGATTTTTCACCAACGGCTCTGGCAGCTTTCTTGAAATCAATCTCGGCTTCAATCGGAATGACAAAAATATAGTGCTGACGGCTTTTTCCGGTCGTAACCAGGGTCTTATAGACCTGCTCATGCGGAAGGGCAAGCTTATCTGCCGTTTCGATGCCGTCCGTAAAATTTTCACATTCATAGATGGCAAATTCATATGGAATTTTCATGCGGTCCAGAATTCGCATGGCATTCGTTTTCAGTTCTTTTTTACTCATAGCCCTCTCCCTCTTTTTTGCTGCCTACCGTCTGAAATGCTTCATGAAGCGGTTTGTGTACCTTTCTTCTGGTGATTTCCACCAGCTGCAGCTTCGTAACATCGATGACTTCCGCTTTTACCGTGTCTTTGGCAAGTTCATCAGCAAGTACCGTAAGAAGCTGTTCTTGCTGACAGCTGTCCTCCAGATTAATAAAATCAATGAGAATGATGCCAGACAGATTCCGAAGTCTTATCTGACGTGCCGCTTCCCTGGCGGCCTCCAGATTCACCTTCAGAAACCCTTCCCGATCCTTCTTTTTTAAAACACATTTTCCGGAATTAACATCGATTACCGTAAGTGCCTCCGTCGGCTGGATCACCAGATAGGCGCCGGACTTCATCCATACCCGTTCCTTCAAAGCCTCCCGAATCGTATATTCTACACTATAGAGCTTATCCAGCGGCAGAAGCGGATCCTGATAGCGTGACAGCATCGGAAGATCCTCCGGCTGCCGTTCTGTCAGATATTCCCGCACATCTTCATACAGATGTTCTTCCTCCACCAGAATTTCTGTTTGTCTTCCGGCAGTCAATCCCTGAATGCAGGTCAGATATTCCGGCGGCGTCTGCTTCATACAGGAGAAGCAGACCCGTGAAGCAGCTTTTTGGATCAGCAGATCCGCCTCTGTCATGATCTGATCCACTTCCTTTTTTACAATTTCAGCCGACATATCCTGTGCATTGGTACGGATAACAATTCCAAAACGGTCATTCTTCCATTCCTGCACCGTCTGCTTCCAGCGTTCCCGTTTTTCTCCCTGAATCTTCCCGGAGACACCACAGATCGTATTTCCCGTCGTTAAAACGGCATATTTCCCGGTAAAGGAAAGACGGGAGGTAACAGTCGGCGCTTTTGTCTTCACCGCTTCTCTTTCTACCTGCACCAGAAGCTCGTCACCGATGCAAAGAGATTTTTTCCCTGACTTATGGGTAAAAAATGGCTCCGGATTCTTTGCTAAGCTATAATAGCATTCCAGTCCGGGCTGAATCTCCAGAAAAGCTGCCTCGATATTCGGAACCAGCTTTTTCACTCTTCCGATATAAATATCCCCTACCCGCACCGACGTTTTTGCTTCCGGAGCAACATGCAGCTCTGCAATCCGACCATTTTCTGCAAGTGCAGCAATCATATAGGGTTCTTTTCGGATGATAATCAATTTTTGTTCCATACACTATTCGATTCTGGTGCCAAGCGCATCCAGCGGCGCCAGCTGTTCTTCTCCTTCTTTTTCTCCTGCCACCAACGCATAGGTTTCCAGACGATGGTACGTAAAACGAACAGATTCCTTTTCTCTGTGGAGCCAGTTCAGATATGCTTCCATCACCAGAGATGGTTTCAGATTCTCCTTGCTTCCGGCAGAAAGCAGAAGATAGAGCTCCTTTCCTCTCCGTTCGATCCGGTAAATCATGGTACGGATATTCAGAAGCTTCTTACTCTTCTTTGTCTCCTTCTCTATCAGAATCTCTTCCTGCGAAAAAAATGCTGCCAGACTCTCTTCTGCGAAAATTTCTTCCGGTACATCACAGCTTATCAGATAATCTGCCGCAGCGACAATCGCCATACCTGTCTCTTTTTTGCTGTCCGGTATTTCCACCACATTGATTACTTCCACGCCCTCTACCATAACAGCATTCAGCCGGCGGACGGCTTCCGCAGTGGATACACGTTCCGTCAGCTCCATATCAAAATATTCTCCGTCGCTGGTCAGTCCCACACCAAGCGGATTGGCAAAGGACATAATCATATGCGGGCTATAGCCTCCGCTGAAGGCTGCCGGCAGTTCCGCGCGTCGGATCGCTTTCTGAAAATACCGCATGATATCCAGATGGCCGATGAACTTCATCACTCCATTTTTACGGAATTTTACTCTAACCTTCAAAGCAGACACCTCCTCCGTATTTCATAGCGCCGCAGCCCTGACACTGCATCCGGCAGTTCGGAGTGACGACGCCTTCCATTGCACGCTTCCATTCCCGCTTTAAGAATTCCTTGGTTACTCCTGCATCAATAAAGTCCCACGGGAAGATCTCATCCAGATCCCGCTGCCTCTTTGTATAAAACTCGATTGAAATCCCTGTTTCTTCAAATGCCTGCATCCACAGATCATTCCGGAAGGTTTCATTCCAGGAATCGTAAATGCAGCCAAGCTCATAGGCCTTCAAAAGCACAGCAGAAAGCTTCCGGTCACCGCGGGCAAATACGCCTTCCAGTACGGTGACATCCGCCTCATGCCAGCTATAACGCAGGCTTTTATGATTTAACTGTGCTTTTATCTCATGATTGACTGTATAAGCGAAGTTCAGATAGTCCGCCGGATCAAACATGGCTGCCCACTGAAACGGGGTAAATGGCTTCGGAATAAAGAAGGATGTGCTCGCTGTAATCTGACATTTACCATTACGCTGCTCCTTCGGAATCTCATAGTAACAGCGGGCAATCTTGTCCGCCAGATGGGCAATATCCTTTCGATCCTCTTCTGTTTCTCCGGGCAGTCCCAGCATAAAATACAGCTTGACCTTATTCCATCCGCCCTGAAACGCCAGTGAGGCGCCTTCCAGAATTACTTCTTCCGTCAGGCCTTTATTGATTACATCCCGCATCCGCTGGGAACCGGCTTCCGGTGCGAAGGTCAGGCTGCTTTTCCTGACATCCTGTACCTTGTTCATTACATCCAGAGAGAAGGCATCGATCCGAAGCGACGGCAGGGAAATATTGATCTGCCGCTTTTTACATTCCTCGATCAGGAAATTCACCAGTTCCGGCAATTTTGAATAATCGCTGGAACTTAGAGAACT
>DNJM01000143.1:6299-7235 GCA_003489085.1 Lachnospiraceae bacterium | reverse complement strand
CCGGCACAAGGGGAATGATACCCGGAATCAGAAAATCCGTTGCCGGACATTTCTTCACAGAAGCAAACACACGGGCGCAGAAGGTGATCACAACAGCCCCCAAAAAAGAAGCCGCCGCCGGAGAAGTCGGCTCATTTCCCAGATAATAGCACATCCAGCCGAACATACCGTTGATACCGCCCAGTATATAACATTTCTTCGGAATATTAAAAAGAATACAGAACGAAAACGTCGCCAGAAATGCACATATCATATTGATCAAAAGTGCTGCCATCAGAATCTACCTCCTACAAAATACGTATAACACGTCCATGCAACTCCGACACCAACTGCAATATAGGCAAATACGAAAATGGCATCGGTAATCCTGACTGTACCGGAGATAAAATCACTGTCTGCCATATCCCGGATCGCATTTGTGAAGGCCACTCCCGGCACCAGCGGCATCACGGAACCAATGATCAGCTTATCCGGGCGCAATGCAACAAATGGTACAATCCTGGATGCAAAAATCGCCAGAAACGTAATGAATACACCTCCGATGATATTCGTAATAATCTTGGAGAAACCCTTTTTTCCTGCAAATACAATCCATATATAAAGAATCAGACCAGTAAAGAAGGCGGCAACACCTTCCAGGGCAGTAGCACCGAACATATATCCCAGACAACCGCTGGCAAGCCCTGCGGACAGCACCTGCAGCAGTCCACTGTTCGGTTTCAGCTGTTCGATTTTCTCCAGACGGGCAGCAGCTTCCTCTACTGTATACATCCCATCTTCTATCTGTCTGGAAAGATTATTGACCTCGGATACGATCTCCAGGTTTGCTCCGGACATCGGTACATTCTTCACCTTTGCAAACAACTCATGCTCTTCATTCTCTATGGAAACAATAATCGCATTGCTGACAGTAAAGGTATCTACATTCGGATAACC
>DNJM01000143.1:0-6159 GCA_003489085.1 Lachnospiraceae bacterium | reverse complement strand
ATTCGGATAACCATAATGGCGGCAGATCCGGTGCATCGTTTCTTCTACCCGGAAAATCTCTGCTCCATTTTTAAGAAGAATTCTGCCCGCATCCAGAGACAGCTTTAATATCGGATACAGCGCATCATCCTTCTCCTTTTGCATCACACTGATCTTTTCTTCCTCCATGTTTCTTCCTCCATTACGTTTTTTCTATTGCCGGCAGCTATTCCCGGGCAATATTTTCACAAACCATTCCGTCGGAACCGACAGCATAAGAACAATTCCCAACACAATGCCGAACGCATTTTTCAATGCTTCAATTCCACATTCTGCCGCAAGAGAGGTCATACCCATTACCAGATTGTACGCCGTATTGTACACTCCTGCTCCTGGTACCAATGGGAAAATTCCCGGCACCAGAAAGACCGTAATCGGACATTTCATTCGGATTGACAGGAATCTGGAACAGATCACGATAATGATCGTACCAAAAAAGCAGGACATTGCCGGCGAAAATGTATTCTGGCAGAAATAATAACACATCCATCCAGCCATTCCGGCAAACCCACATCCTATAAAATACCTCTTCTGCACATTAAACAGAACAGAAAACATCAATGTTCCCCAAAAAGAACAAGTCATCTGAAGCATTAATTCTAACATCACATCAGTCCTCCCCAGATCCTCTCATAAAGCGACAGAACCGTTCCGACTCCTATGGCAATATATACGAAAACAAATACGGCATCCAGAAGCCGGACAATTCCGGAAATAAAGTCACTCTCAGCAATATCCCGAATGGCATTCACAAAAGCAAAACCCGGAATCAATGGGAAGATAGATCCAATGATCATCAGGCTCATCCGCAGATCATATGCCGGAAGAAGTTTCTGATACACAAGAGCCATCATCGTAATAAATGCGCCGCCGGCAATATTGACCAGGATTTTGGACAGATTTCTTTTCTCCATTAAGAGAACCAGTGCAAAAACCAGTGTTCCACTGAGCAGTGTCATAGCGCATTCCATGAAACCGGCTCCCAGCAGGTATATGAAGCAGGCACTTCCGATCCCGGAAGCAATCACCCGGTACAGATTCCGGTTCGGCGGCATCTGGTCGATCTCCCGCAGCCGTTTAAAAGCGCTTTCCAGATCCATATTTCCCTCCGCTATTTTTCTGGACAGGCTGTTAACCTCGGTTACAACTCCCAGGTGAATTCCGGAAAGCGGGATAGACTTCACCTGTGCAAATAGATCTTTGTTCTCGTTTCGTGCCGTCAGAAAAATACCGTTGCTTAACACAAAGACATCTACCTGCTCTACCCCCAGATTCCAGCAGATTCTGAGTATGGTTTCTTCCACCCTGGGGATTTCCGCACCATTTTTCAACAGAATTCGTCCGGCTTCCATTGCAAGCTCCATGACCCGGTACAGATACTCTTCTTCACTTCCCGGCTCCCGCCCGCATTCCGTTTTCCGTATCACAACTGCATTCGGATTATTTTTGATCGAATTTATTCTCATCACATTTCCCGCTCTTTTCTTTCCTTATGTATTGCAGCGAATTCTGCTTCCATCCATCATGTTCCACAATTTTAAATATACTGTCAACCAGGAATACAGCCAATGCAATAACACCGGCAATCTTTAATGTCTCCAGCAGATATACTTCCACCATCACACTTTCTCCCTGAAAAATCGAATATACAATCCGGTACATGCCAGCCCCCGGAACCGTCGGCAGAATTCCACCAAGCAAAAAGATCGGAACCGGCGCGTGGAATCTTCTGGCAAAAATATGGGATACTATTCCGGCTGAAAATGCAGACAGAAAGGAGGCCATAACCACTCCGATATTCTGTCGAACGCCGATCAGGTAGACCAGCCCGGCAAGTGCTCCTGTCAGTCCGGCGAGCAGCACATATTTCCTTGGTGTATCCAGCAGCATGGCAAATCCTACGATGGCAATAAAAGTTCCTAAAACCTGCAGCACAATCATACCCTGTCCTCCCCTTATATTATCCCATTACAGCATACAAAGCCATACCGGCTCCTACACCGATTGCAATCGCAGCCGCCTTTAAAAAGGCTTCCAGTACCCTGGCACATCCGGATACATAATCCCCCTGCAGAGTGTCTCTGACGGCATTCGTAATGGCAACTCCGGGTACCAGCGGCATAATGGCACCGATAATAACCGTATCCAGATTCATATCCGGAAACACAATTGCCTTGAGCAGAAGTGCCGTAAGTGTCAATAGAAACGAAGCTGCGATATCCTGAATCATCGCATCTGTTCTTAATCTTTTAAAATAATATAGTGTACCGGCCAATATGGCTCCTACTGCCAGTGAGGCCAGGCATTCCATAAATTCTCCGCCGAACATCAACGTAAATCCGGTCACAATCATCATAATAGCAATACTATAATGATTGCCACGGTAATCCGTTTTACTGATTTCCTGCATTTCGTGATAGGCTCTGTTGAGACTGATCTCCTCTCCACAGTACCGCCTTGAAACATCATTGACACGAACAATCTGATTCAGATGCGTGCCACGTTCCTTTATACGGGTGATCATCGTAATCGGCTGATCCAGCTCATCCCCTGCAATGGTCGCCATAATGCCGGTGATCGTTGCATGTACCTCCACATGGCTTAAGCCGGAGGTCTTCAGAATATGTTCCATGGTATCTTCTACACGGTAGGTTTCTGCACCGCTTTTGAGCAGTGATTCCCCTGCCATAATAGCGGTTTTCATCAAGATCTGATACTCCATCTGTCTACGCTCCCTCATGTGATCTTATGCCCGCTCCCCTTCATGCATCCCATCATAGCATTAAGTACTTACAATTTCAAGTAAAAAAGAGCTCTAAAAAGCGGCAGGAATGTCTATCCAAATCTCTTCAAATAAACACTCTGCCGCCTCTCCTTATCATCTTACAGGCAATCTAAATAAGGATATTTAACCAATATAACCAGCTTTCTTCAGCTCTTCTGTAGCCTTTTCCAGATTTGCATCGGATACACGGATGATCGGTCCTGTACAGCCCATTCCACTCTCTGCATAGATCTTCTGTTTCCAGAGAACCTTTACAGCGTCTTCCAGATCCATAACCTCGATACCAGCGATCGCTGCAGTTACAATCTCTGCCGGAGGTGCTGCAACCTCTTCTTCTGCTGCTGCAGGTTTGGAAGCTGCCTTACGAGCTTCCAGCAGTTCCTTTAAGCCGGCTTTTTTAGCTGCTGCAAATTCATCTGCCGCTACTTTGTAGATCTTACCCTTTACCAGCTCAGCTGCATAACGGATCGCATTTGCGATAACCGGAGCACCGGAAGCACGGGATACGATCATTACAAGCTGCTCATAGCCTTCGCCGATTCCAGGACCATAACCATAGCCTGTTGCTTCAAAGCTTCCGCCTGTGTTAAAGGAGGACAGCATTTTCACCAGAATATTTCCGGTCAGAGAATCTGTTACCAGAATATCCGGAGAAGCCTGAAGTACGTCATTTCCTCTCATGACGCATCCACCGTCAGCACGGCTGGATTCAGCAAAGGTAATATCATAACCTTTTTCCTGTAATTCTTTTAAAGCTTTTTCAGTCTGGCGTGCACCGTCTACATTCAGAATACCGATAGTTGGATTCTGCTTGCCACATGCCTTTGCAGCAATGATACCGTAGATAGCATTCTTAATCATACCTTCAATACGATCTGCACTGGATGTACCGGTTGTATTGGCGATGAACATTTCTTTTCCTTTTGCAGGAGTTATAACACGTCCTACGGTAGAAACACCGATCGGGAATGGGAAATGCATGGTAACAGCGCCGTCGATCTCGCCGCTTGCCAGCATTTCTTCCATCTTTTTGTGTCCTTCTTCATCGTCAGCAACCTTAACCGTTGTTACACCTTCAGCTTCCAGGGAACCAATGTAGTATACGTCAATTCCGTCTTTCGCCGCAGCTACAGCAGCTTCCATAGCATTTTCTTCACCATGTTCACTGCCCATACCTGTAAGAGCGATCTTCGGACGTTTTCCATAACTGCCGGTCTCTAAGCCCTGTGCCATTTCCATGAAGGTATCGGCGATAATTTTTTCAACACTACTTGGCATTTTCGTTCACTCCTATTCTTCAGCTGACATTAATGATGCAGCAAAGTCTTTCATTGCTTTTGCAATTAAGCCCTTTACTTCTTCTTCAGATACAGTTGAGTTTGCTTCTTCTGCAGCTGTATTTGCCTGAATAACGAAGGATACACCATCGAATAAGTTTGTCATACGTCCAAGGAACAAACTTCCTTTACCAATGATCATAGCACGTTTGATCTTTCCAGCCAGGATATCTTCCCGTGCAAATCCGATATACGGAACGCCAGACGGAATATGGCCCTGTGTCGGAGCCCAGCCTGTCATACCACGTTCTTTTGCAAATGTAGCTACTTCTTTTCTGTCAATCTGACCAAGCTTTACAGCCAGAGCTGCAATCATCTTGTAGTTCGCAAGCGGAACATCTCCTGCGCCAGCCGGTTTTGTAATATCCGGGTTCTGCATCTCCGGAGAGAACTTATCGATATCTGTAACCTTTAAACCAGCTCTTTCAAGAGGATCTGTTACAAGGCTTCCGATAACAGCCTGCGGAGCAGAACCTGTACCAACGGTATGACGTCCTAAGATATCCAGATTGATTTCAGGGTTTACACCATCATTTTCAGAAAGAACAACACAGAATCCGCCAAGGCAGTCTTCCAGGATCGGAAGACCCTTCTTTACATGGTCTTTACCGTTCATACCTAATTTAGCAGTACATCCACCTGCTGTTACAACAACAGTCTTATAAGCACCGGATTTTACCAGAGCTGCTGCTTCGATCAAAGCATGAGAAGGTCCGGCACAGAATCCACGGGCATCGGAACCGGTAGCATTCGGCAGACCAGCAATTTCTGCTGCAGCCTTTGCAAAGTTACCGCCGCCACGCTGATTCATATCACCACAAGCCTCTTCTGCACAGTCAATTACGTACTGTACATCTTCCGGCTGAATGCCTGCATTGCGTACGCCATATAATAATGCCAGAACGCTGGAAGCCTTGCTCATCAGGTTTTCATGCATTACATGAGCAGACAGGTTAACGTCGATATCGTGTGCTCTCTTTACACAACCAACCAGCTTGTTGTTGTTGTATAAGCCTTCTGCGTGCTCTTCATTTACGAAGTGCTCGATTTCAGACAGCTCAACACCTTCCTCGATACGTGCCTTCATAGCTTCTGTAATGATCGGGTCAGCACAGAATTTATCTTTTACTTCTGCAACGAAGTTTTTGTCAAGTTTTACAACTTCAAATACGTCACAAACCTGAACCAGAATCAGGAATTCATCCTGCGGCATAATTTCACCGTATTTACCATAACGCTCTCCGTCTTCTTTTTTCTTGTCATAGTACGGGAATTCGATCTCAGCCATCTGATCCGGATGTACATTTCCGATGTATGTCTGATTTGGCCAGTACTGTAAACACTCTTCATAAGTACGGAGGTGACTTGGCAGTTCTTTTAAATATTCGGATTCCGGATTTACAACTTTCTCTGTTGTCTGTGTTGTACCGTTATAAAAAACCATTTCAGGAACATGTGCTAATACATAGCTGGCTCCCTTAATTACACTATTCATAATTCTTGTGTCCACCTTTCGTTTAATTCGATGTTCGAAGGTTCTTTTATGATCAGGGATTCGGGAGGAATTCTTATCATAAAAGAAGAAATCAGGGTGATGGGGTAGCTCGCTACCTCATCACCCCTTTTGATTCCTATAAATATTTACAATATTCGTCACGAATAGAAGACATTTCACTGCAAATGTCATCTACATCGAGAACCATTTCCATCATACCAACCTGTTCGTCATAAACAGCTTCATCAAATTCTGCTTTTACTTCTGGTTCGCATACATGATATACCGTGAGTCCTAACTCGACCCCAGTCAATGGACCAGCGAATGTTGGGTCACCTGCTGTAACAGTTTCAGCTGCAAGGCCTGAGCCTTCACCTTCTGCTGCTCCAAGTAATACAACGATGTTTTCACATCCGTATTCTTCAGCAAATTCTTTAACCCTCTTCTGATTCTCTAAGTCCATTGCGCCTGCGCTTGTTCAGACGAAACATTCTGTTGATGAA
>DNJM01000195.1 GCA_003489085.1 Lachnospiraceae bacterium | reverse complement strand
TTCACAGCAGTCCTTATCCGGAGGTGTGCAGCACTGCGGCGGTTCACAACAATTATTTTCCGGCTGCGGACATGGCTTTCGCATACCACAACCCCTGTTTCCAAAACTCATATTTGGTCTGGACTGCCCCATTTGAGGCGGTCTGAAATTATTCCGATACATAATGAATCTCCCTCTTTTCTGCGTGGTATGCTCTTGCAAAAATCGCCGGATGCGCACCACACAAAGCGCCTCCTGACGCGTTTCCTTGGTTCACTACCATAATATGAATCTTTCGAAAAAGGGTTACAAAAAGACCGCATACATTTTCGCACACGGTCTTTTTCTGCACAGATTCACCTATATTTTCAGTTATTATACTCTTTATAGCCAACCCGCTCTAATTTTTCTTTTTTCGCCACAACACCATCCTTTAACTCTTCCTTGTACAATTTTAACTTCTCTAACAGTTCTTTATCGGAAGTCGCAAGAATTTTTGCCGCGAGAATACCCGCATTCGCCGCGCCGTCAATTGCGTCTGTTGCAACCGGAATCCCGGATGGCATCTGGACAATGGAATAAAGCGAGTCCACACCGCCAAGTGCCTTTGTATGAATCGGCACACCAATCACCGGAAGCGGAAAAATCGCCGCTGCCATTCCGGGCAAATGTGCTGCACCGCCCGCCCCTGCAATAATCACCTTAATTCCTTTTTCCTCCGCGCTCTTTGCATAATCAAAGAAAATATCCGGCATACGGTGTGCGGAGATTATGGTCATCTCATATTCAATTCCAAATTTTTCCAAAATCTGCGCTGCCTTGCTCATTACCGGTAAATCCGAATCGCTTCCCATCACAATACCTACTTTTGCCATGTTTTATCCTCCATTTCTATTCTTAATTTATTATTTGTACATCAGATATGGGAGTTCCCGCCTCGATAGGCGGTGAACAGCTTGCCTGTATCCGTGGCGGGACTGCCTCCCCATCTGATATATAATCCCTCCGGGGGATGCGCATAATATCTCATAGCATTCAAAAAATTTTTTCCGCGCTATTATTCTTTTGCATTCAGTCCCTCCGCCCCGGCAATTACAAATTCACCGTCTTTCAGCAGAGGAATCCTTGTGCCATCCGCTCTAAGCACACAAATTTCTGCTAATTCATTGTATGGAATCGTAATATCCGTATGACACTGGAAGTAGGCCTTGGAAAGATCCTCCTTCCGGAGAATAGAGATGGCGTTGTCCTTTGCCACGATCTCTTTTCCATTCGGATTATAGACTCTGACATCCTCACTCCAGGTATAGCAGGTATCGCCGACTGCAAAATGCGGTCCTGTCTTTTCCGCAATCAGAATCGTATACTTATCTGCAATTTTGTATTTTTCTGCTGCCACATAAGCCGTCGTATTCGTTCCGATCGCGAATTCGCCGATTGGAAGCGTCTCATGATGCTGCATAATATTGTCGAAAATATATTTCTTATTATCTTCTTCCTGCGCAAAATTTTTGCAGGTATACTCTGTAATACAGCCATCCTTGAACTGGATTTCCAGATCCTTATAAACCATCTGGTGCAGATAGACCTCACTGACAAAAAGAGTTCCCTCCGTTCCTTCCAGTACGGGAGAGGTGAAAACTTCTCCGGCCGGGATATTGACATCTGCTGAACAGTTTTCAAAAATCGTCTCTTTTTCCGGATTGTTCAGCTTATACAGCTGTACCCTCAGATTCGTTTTGTTGCGTCCCTTTCCGATGATCTTCACATATTCTCCCTGATCCAGCGCATCGATCATGTGCTGCTGAATCTCTTCGTAAACCTCCGGATCCAACGTATTGATTTTCACCACTTCCGCAAAAATTTCCGGGAATTTCTCCCCGATCTGCGGACAAGGATAGGATACGATCGTAAAACTTCTCTCGTTTGCATGGGTATACTCGCTGACCATCTGGCTGGACTTCGCTGTCATTGCGGACCTTAATTCTTCCTGCTTTCGGGATAAGGCAACTGCTTTCGCATTTTTCTCCGGAGAAAATCCTTCCTGTCCGAACAGCTCAACCAGAACCGGACCGGCATACTGTGCGGCTATTTCCCGGATCTTTTCAAATGCATTTTTCTCTACCTCCAGCTTCCGCTCCGCAAATTTCTTATCGTAAATCAGACCAATATCGTCCTTGTGATCATAATCATACTGCGGATTCGGAACTGCCGCAAAGAATCCTGAGCGGCCGGCTGTCTTCCCATTCAGGATGCTCACACCGGCACGGTACAGAGCCGGACGGATTCCAATCTTCGCAAAATTCTCAATGATCCGGCGGATCGCACGTTCAAAGCCTGCCTGAAACAGAATATTTACAACATGCTTCTTACTGATATCCTTACCGCCGTTTTTATATCCGCGGATCATACCATTCGTACAGTTATCTGCAATCTTCTGAATCATTTCCTCCGGAAGTGCATTCATAAATGCTGCCATCTGCAGCTCTGTATCCGTAATGTATTCTCCATATCGGTATAGATAACGCAGATCCGTCAAGTCGCTTTCCATCACAATTTCCGTCAGACTGCTGTAATCCGGGTCGAATCTCTCTACAACACGATCTGCGGAAAATACATCACAATAATCACTGGCAAACCAATATAAGATATCCCTGATTTCTTCATAGGATGGCTCTTCCTGTTCCTCAAACCGGTTATAGACTTCAATAAATAATTCATTCAATATCGTCAGATAAAACAGCCGATTCTCATACACATAGGCAATTTCTGCCCGCAGTTCTGCATATAAGAAGGAAAAAAGCTGACCGAATGTATCCCCCAGCTGCTCACAGGCATATGCCGGATTGGCAAAGCTTCTGTCATACTGCCCCGGAAGCACATCCGCATACAGTGCCTGATTTTCTTCCTGCAGTACTTCCAGAGACTTTTCTTCCGCCATCCGGTTTCTGACCGCTTCCACCTGCAGCAGAAATGCCGCTGTACTTTTAAAGTAGGTGCGATACGGTTCTTTCGTGGTTTTCTCTTCCACAATACTCCGAATCCGTTCCACCGTCAGAGCATGCCGTTCCTCAGCCTGCTGGTTTTCGTCTATTTTCCATTGTTGCTTATTCATTTACAATAACCCCCTGAGAAATATTGCCGCATAGCCTGCTATCACCAGAAGATGCAGTCCAATTCCAAGCTTGCAGGTAAAATATCTCCTGTCACGCTCTTTAAATCCTTTACAGGCTGTTACAAGACCTGCCACAGAGCATAAAAATGCGGTAAGACCCACACCGCCGACATAGGAAGCGGCTTTTCCCTTTGTCGTATAAGCTATCATAACCAGCCCGGCCAGCACTGCTGCTGTCATTACCGCCAATATCAACGAGGTTATTCCCCTCCGTGAGGCTTTCAGCTTCGCCTGTCCATACTTTCTGCTGCCCCGTTTCTTTCGTTCCTTCGCCCTTGCTTTATTTCTGTCTCTTTCGATCCGCGTCATATCTTCTCCTTATTGCATTGCAGATTACAAAGGAGATGTACCCCAGCACACCCCCAATTGTATTTAGCAACAGATCATCCACATCAAAGCTTCCCACCTTTGTCACCAGCTGGAATACTTCCACACACAGGCTTAATCCGAAGCTATAGAACATCGTTCCGAAAAAGCTCCTGTATCGACTGGCCATCGGCAGAAAGAACCCAAATGGCACGAAAATCAAAACATTTCCAAACAGATTTGTGAACATTGCAAAAAAGCCCACCTGATTTCGATACAGCCAGAAGCGTTTGATTTCCTGGAACAATATCAGATTATATCGATATATCTGCGCTTCACCCGTCCGTCCATACCAGTCGGAAAAAATCAGAAAATAAATCAGAAATCCGATATAGCATATGAACAGAACCTTCCCCAAAAAGCGCAGTCGTTTTCTATGTTTCCCCTTCAATGTATATCCCCTGTACTAAAATGTAAGCTCATTTTTGCGTTTTAATAGCTTCGCTCCGCTTACGATCGTGACGACACCTGCTGCCACACCAACTACTGCCACAACAATTCCTACGGCAATACTTCCTGCACCTATGCGGGACATTGTCTTATATGCCTGTTCCATCCGTATCCCTCCGCTTATTTCGCACCATACTGTTCATAATATGCATCAATTGCTGCCTTTAATGTATCATCGATCACAACTTTTCCATTCACTTCCTGATTATACAGGCACTCTACAACTTCCTGCATATTTACAATGGAAGCCGTCTCAAAACCATACAGATCCTTGATCTCATCCAGTGCACACTTCTCGCCGCCCTTTCCGACTTCCATCCGGTTCAGGGATACGATCAGGCCTACGATCTCCACATCTGCCTGTGCCTTGATAATCGGGTAGGTTTCTTCGATAGATTTTCCGGAGGTCGTTACATCCTCGATCATCACCACACGGTCACCGTCCTTCAGCTTGCTGCCCAGAAGAATACCGGTATCTCCATGATCCTTTACCTCTTTCCGATTCGAACAATAGCGGATATCCTTTCCATACAGCTCACTGATCGCCATCGTTGTCGCTACTCCAAGCGGGATTCCCTTATAAGCCGGTCCGAACAGCACATCAAAATCCAGCCCATAATTGTCATGAATTGCCTTTGCATAATATTCTCCCAGCTTTCTAAGCTGTGTTCCGGTAACATATGCGCCTGCATTCATGAAAAATGGAGACTTTCTGCCACTCTTTAACGTAAACTCACCGAATTTTAACACTTCACTGTCGACCATAAATTCAATAAATTCTTTCTTGTATGCTTCCATATGATTTCAACCTCCTGCTGCTCTATCGTGCAGTCCTTCTCTTTATTTTACCAATCCTACCATATCACTGACGTTTTCAAAATGATGACGTTTCATATACGCCTCAATCCCATCTACGATCTCTGCGGTCACACCCGGATTTGCAAAGTTAGCAGTTCCCACAGATACCGCATCTGCACCTGCCAGAAGGAACTCAATAGCATCCTCTGCACAGGAGATGCCTCCCATACCGATAATCGGCAGAGAAACCGCATTTGCTACCTGATACACCATGCGGACAGCGATCGGCTTAATTGCCGGGCCGGATACCCCGCCTGTCTTATTTGCCACTGCAAAGGTACGGCGCTCAATGTCAATCTTCATACCCGTCAGCGTATTAATCAGGGACACAGCATCTGCTCCGCCTGCTTCTACGGCTCTGGCCATCTCCGTAATATCCGTCACATTCGGACTCAGCTTCATAATAACCGGCTGCTTCGCATATTTTTTCACTTCACGGGTGATCTCTTCCGCTGCCTTCGGGTTCTGGCCGAATGCAATACCACCCTCTTTGACATTTGGACAGGAAATATTGATCTCCAGCATGTCTACAGCTTCATTTGCCAGGCGTTCCACCACCTCACAGTAATCCGCTACGGATCTTCCACAGACATTTACAATGATACGGGTATCATACTGTCTCAAAAATGGAATATCTCTCCGGCAGAACAGATCGATACCCGGATTCTGCAGACCGACTGCGTTCATCATGCCGCCATAGGTTTCCGCCACACGCGGTGTTGGATTTCCCGGCCACGGGACATTCGCCACTCCCTTTGTCGTCACGGCGCCCAGCCTGTTCAGATCTACAAAATCACAGAACTCCGCACCTGAACCAAAGGTACCGGATGCTACCGTAACCGGATTCTTCCACTCTACTCCGGCGATGTTTACACTCATATTCATTACAGCTCCACCTCCGTAGACAGGAATACCGGACCATCCTTACAGATCCGCTTATTATTTACGTTGCTATGTGCATCCTTTTCTTTGGATTTGCAGACGCAGGCCAGACAGGCACCGATTCCGCAGGCCATCCGCTCCTCCAGGGACAGATAGCACTCGATTCCCTTTTCTTCCGCATATGCCTTAATCGCACGCAGCATCGGGGTAGGACCGCAGGCATAGATCACATCTGCGGTAAGACTGTGTTCACGGATCGCATCCATGACATTCCCTCTGGTTCCTACGCTTCCATCTTCGGTGGATATATATACACTGCCATTTGCTTCAAATTCTTCCTTCAAAAACGTCTGCGCATCCCGATAGCCTACAATGATCTGTTTCTCACAGTCCAGCTCCTTCGCCAGCTCCAGCATCGGCGGTACACCGATTCCTCCGCCGATCAGGAATGCCTTTTTCTTAAGCTGCGGAAAACCATTTCCCAACGGTCCTATCAGCAAAATGGCATCTCCCGCCTTTAATTCGGAAAATTGCTTCGTTCCTGTCTTTTCTCCCGTTACCCGGTATACCACACGAAGCATCTCCTGCGCTCTGTCGATCTCGCAGATACTGATCGGCCGCGGAAGCAGTTTGCTTGGGTCATTGGTATACATGGAAATGAACTGCCCCGCTTTTGCTGTCTTTGCCGCCTTCGTCCGGATCCACATACTGAAGATACCGTCCGCAATCTGTTCCTGGGAAACGACAGCTGCCAGTTCTTTTTCTCTCTCTGCCATAATTGTCTCCTGCCTTTATCTGTTCTTTCTTTTTTCTCTGTCTTATCTGTGCTTCGCCTTAGCGATTTTCCAGTGCGCCTGCGATATCCTCCTTCATGGCTTCTACCGCTGCTCTTGCCGCCTCACCGAAATGCTCCGGTCCATACTGCCGGTATGCTTCCTGCTTATACGCCGCAATAATGCCTCTGGAAGAATTTACGATGGCACCCAGTCCGTCTTCATTGAAGAAATGTACAAGATCCTTTCCCTTTCCTCCCTGTGCACCATAGCCCGGTACCAGAATATATGCCTTCGGCATCACCTTACGAAGCACCTTGCCCATCTCCGGATAGGTTGCACCTACAACGGCTCCCACATAACTGTACTCATCGCCCATGCACTGTGCGCCCCACTCTGCCACCTTTTCGCCTACCATCTCATAGAGCGGCTTTCCATCGATCTGCTGATCCTGGAATTCTCCGGAGGACGGATTGGATGTTTTTACCAGTACAAAGATTCCCTTCTTTTCTTCCTGGCATACCTTGATAAATGGATTTACACCATCTGAACCCAGATATGGATTCACAGTTGCAAAATCCTCATCAAATGGTACATATGTCTTGCTTCCGATCTGGATTCTTCCCAGATGTCCCGTTGCATAGGCTGCGGAAGTAGAGCCGATATCGCCTCTTTTAATATCGCCGATCACAACCAGACCTTTTTCTTTACAATAATCCACAGTCTTTTTAAATGCTGCCAGCCCCGGAATTCCGAACTGTTCATACATAGCAATCTGCGGCTTTACAGCGGGGATCAGATCAAAGGTATGATCTACAATTTCTTTATTGAACTGCCAGATTGCCTCTGCTGCTCCCTCCAGAGTCTCTCCATACTCTGCAAAAGCCTTCTGCTGTACCTGCTCCGGTACATAAGAAAGCATCGGATCCAGACCCACTACAATCGGTGCATTCGTTTTCTTAATGTTGGCAATCAGTTTATTAATCATGGTATTTACTCCTCCTGTATCTATAATTTATCCTGTCTGCTTATCGGTACTGATATACGATCTTTCCGTCTACCAGTGTATAATGTACATTTCCTCTTACCCTTCGTCCGCCGAACGGAGTATTCTTTCCCTTAGAGCGGAAGGTATCCGTATCAATGATATATTCCTCATTCGGATCAAAGATCACAAGATCGGCTGTCTTTCCTGCAGCAACCGCTCCCTTGTCATCCAGGCCCAGAATCCGCGCCGGGTGGAAGCTCATTTTTTCTGCCATCTGCATCGGTGTCATTTTCCCGGTCGCCACCAGCTCCGTATAGGTCAGGCTGACAGAGGTTTCCAGTCCTACAATGCCGAAGGCCGCCTTCTTCATGGAGCACTGCTTCTCGGCTTCCCCATGCGGCGCATGATCCGTTGCAATCACATCCATAATATCCTCGGCAAGTCCCTTCTGCAGAGCCTCCTTATCTGCCTGTCCCCGCAGCGGCGGATTCATTTTAAACCGGCCGTGATCCTCTGTAATATCATCCGTCGTCATGGTGAAATGATGCGGGCATACTTCAGCCGTCACCGGAAGGCCTTCTTCCTTGGCAAGCTTCACCATCTTTACACTGTCTTTGGTAGAGCAGTGGCACAGATGGAGCCTGACGCCTGTCTCCTTGGCCAACAGAATGTCCCTGGCTACGATCACATCTTCCACCGCATTCGTGATACCCGGCAGCCCCAGCTCTTCTGCTTTCCGGTCTGCGTTCATCACACCGCCTTCTACCATTGTTATATCTTCACAGTGGGCGAATATAGAAAGGCCGCATTCTTTTGCAATTTTCATTGCCTTACGGTAAAGCGCTGCGGTCATAACTGACTTTCCGTCTTCACTGATGGCCCGGCAGCCCGCCTCTGCCATTCCCTTAATATCTGCCAGCTCTTTTCCCTCCTGATTTACCGTAATTGCTCCCAGCTGTATCACATGCACCGGGGATTCTTCCTTCGCCCGCTGCATCACCTCCTTCACCTTCTTCCCGGTATCAATGACCGGCTTTGTATTCGGCATAGCACAGATCGTGGTGACTCCGCCTCTGGCAGCCGCTGCACCTCCGGTCGCCAGTGTTTCCTTATACGTCAGACCCGGATCCCGTAAATGTACATGCAGGTCAATGAATCCCGGCATCACATACATTCCCTCTGCATGGATCACCTGATCTGCCGTCTCTGTGATCTTCGGCTCTACTGCAATTATTTTTTCATTTTCGATCAATACATCATACTGACCATCTTTTCTTGTCAAAGGATCTAATACATGTCCGTTTTGAATTAAAATTTTCATTTTTCCAATCCTTTCTACAATTTTTCACATATATATTCATTTTAGCATACAGCATAGCAAAAAGGAATGCAAAACTTTGCATTCCTCTTACTTTATCAGTTTCCGACTGTTCCGTCAAGTCCTGCCCGGACGGTCTCCATCGCTTTTTCAAGCTGGTTGTCAGCCTCCGGATTGGTCTCATCAGGTTCATATTCTATTTCAATATCCGGTTCGATTCCGATCCCATCGATATTCCGTCCCTTCGGGGTAAAATACTCAGATATCGTAAGCTTCGCAATCGTGTCGTCAGACAGCGGGAACAGCTGCTGTACCACACCCTTTCCATAAGTCGTTGTACCGATAATGGTTCCGATGCCGTAGTCCTGCACTGCCCCGGAAAAGATCTCGGATGCACTGGCACTGTTCCCATTCACCAATACAGCAAGCGGTATCGTTAGCGGTGTTTTTCCTTCTGACCAGATCTCTTCCTTTTTTCCGTTCCGATCCTGCGTGTATACGATCAACCCCTTTGGCAGAATCTCATTCAGAATCTGCGTTACCGTAGATAGATTGCCGCCGGGATTTCCCCGAAGGTCTACAATCAAACCGCACATTCCCTGCTCTTCCAGTGCCTGCTTTGCTTCCATGAACTGACTATAGGTCACACTGTCGAATTCAGAGATCCGCAGATAACCGATCCCGTCTTCCTTCATCTCATATCGAACCGTCGGTGTCTCTACCTTCCCGCGAACGATGGTCAGCTCAATCTCTTCAGCTGCCTTTCCCCGCAGTACCGTAACCGTCACCTCCGTACCGATCTCACCCCGGATCAGACTGACCACCTCACTTAAATCCTGTCCGGTAACTTCTTCTCCTTCTACCGCATACAGAATGTCATTCGTCTTCATACCGGCCTTTTCTGCCGGAGAATCCTCATACACCTCTGCAACTGTGATGATACCGGTTTCCCGGTTCTGGGACATCAGTGCGCCGGCACCGCCGAACTCTCCACTGGTACGCTCCAGCAGTGTCTTCGTCTCTTCCGCATCATAGTACACGGAGTACGGATCTCCCAGTGCTTCCACATAGCCTTTATAGAGACCTTCCGTCAACGCTTCCTGATCTACCTCATCCTCATGCAGATAATTTTCTTCAATCAGCTCCTGAATCTCGGAAAGCTTTTCCTGTGCTTCCTTGCTGATAACATTCTTCTGTGAGCTTTCTCCCAGCCCGCTCAGCCGATAGCCGCAGCCTGCCAGAAGTCCGATACATAACATAGTGAGGGCGCCCGTCAGCGCCCCCTTCAGAAAACTCTTTTTTTCGTTCATATGCCCTTCCTATAAATAATTGAACGGATCTACTGCCTTACCATTCACCTCTACCTGAAAATGCAAATGCACTCCGGCAGAATTACCCGTATTGCCTGTCACACCGATCTGCTGCCCCTTGGACACATACTGTCCCACGGACACGCACAGAGAAGAATGGTGCATATACTTCGTCACCAGACCATTTCCATGATTGATAACAACCCAGTTTCCGGCACTGTTGCTCCAGCCCGCAATGACAACCTTTCCGGCTTCTGCCGCATAGGTTGGCACATACGCTCCGGAGGTTCCGAAATCCACACCTTTATGAAACGAATTATCAAAATCCCGGTATCCGAATCCACTGGTCAGATGCCCTGCCGGACAAGGATGCGCGAAGGAACCGCTCATAACATCGGAATTTCCTCCCGGCGGCGTATACGAACCACTGCTGTTATTACTGCCGGGAGTATTCGATGTACCATTCGACGGACGATTCTGATTTGCAGCGGCTTCTTCCTGCTGCCTTCTGCGCTCCTCTGCTGCCTTTGCCTCCTCGATCAATTGCTGCAGCTGCGCTGATTTCTGCCCGATCGTTGCTTCCAG
>DNJM01000204.1 GCA_003489085.1 Lachnospiraceae bacterium | reverse complement strand
ATGGTATCTCCATTCCCATATTCATCAGCATATTCAGGCTGATTCTTAATAGTAAATTCAACCGGATCCTTCTTTATGTCACATCCTGCCGGGGCTTCTATCTCTACCAGCCGGTATTCCACATTCTCCCACAGTGTCCAGCCATACAGCCCCTGATCTCCCATCAGATGCGCTTTTCCATCCGGACCTGTAGTTACTGTCACATCCTTCCCTTCCTTATCCCTGACAGACTGCCATCTGTTCATCGCCGTATCTCTGGATTCCAGACGGAATTTTGCGCCTGCAAGAGGAGCCTGAGCACTCGCTTCCGCATGCTTATAAAGAAAAATGCTGGGGATTTTTCCGCCTCCGCTTCCGGCGGAGGTTACATGCACGGTCTCATCCACCATATCGCTTCCGATGTACCCGGTCACCTTTGCAGTATTTTGAATCGGCACATCGCCTTTCCCTAAAATCCTTGCCTGATACTGAATCACTATATGCGTCTGATTCGGCAATCCCTGAATTGTCAGTACGTTATTTCCATCCGCATCCGGCCTCAAAAAGCTGCTGAAGCCAGACAGCTCCACCCCTTCTTCATTTGTTATCTTCAGGGTTTCCGATAAATAGCGAAGATTCGGCGACATAACATCTGTCACAATAACAGGCCCTTCCTGCCCCATCTGTACGGCTCCGGAATTTACATCAATGGTAAATTCCGCCACAGCGCTGCCCTCCGGCAGATTATAAGTTTTATCCAAAGGATCATAGGTGTAGGTCACTTCTTTATTCACAGCCGTCAGTGTCTGACCTCCAAGCGTTGCTGTGGCTGTATTGTCCAGCGCAAGCGCCCCGGTATCCCCCTTCAGTGCCGCCTCCTTCAGATTCTTCAGCGCCTCTTCATCCTTCACAATCAAGCGGTAGGTGAAGTAATAGACCGGATAATAGATAGCTGCCTGTGCTTCTGTCTCTTCCGTCCAGGCAATCTTTGAAATATGAAATTCCACGCCTGCAGCCACAGGTTTCGCATCTACAATTCCTTTGCTGCTTCCGTCAAATTCCGTAGTCTCGCCGTACAGTGTATATCCCTGTGCTACAATTTTCCCGCTTCCCTCTTTGTATTTTAAATACCTCGTATCGAAGGAATCCGAAATAGTGATGGAATCTCGATCCACACCCTCTATTCTAATCCTGTATTCATAAACCGGGTATTCGATTCCATCTACTGTTTCCGTAGCCGGCGGCTCCTGTCCATTCTTTTCTGATTCCGGCTTCACAAATGTCTTCTGAAGCTGAGGCTTCCGGGAAATGAAAGCCATGCCGATGGCATCTGAAGTCTCATTTACCTTAACCCTGTTCTCATGCTTCTGTAAATCCAGGTTCTCCCCGCCCATTTCCTGAGCATACTGCATCCACTCAGGATTGTTCTTCGTCTTATAAGTAATTACAAGAGTTCTGGACTTACCGTCTCCGGTTGCTTCCAATCCTGTTCCGGCAGCGTAAGAAAATGTCAGGATAAAGCCAGCGTTCGTATTCTCCTCAAAATTCTGATACCCGTACGTCTCTCCCGGAAGCATACCCGTCACTTCTATCGAATCCGGCACAAGTGTATCATAGACCATTTTCCAATTGCCGTCCTTCAAAATGTTCTTACTTGGCAGCGTATCCTTCACTACGCATTCCGTCAAACCGGCCGCCGGGACATTAATCCTGAGCCGCCACGTAACTTCATCCGAAGTTACCCGGACCGCTTCTTTCCCGAACGTTACATTGGTGATATGAACGTCCATGCCGCTTTTGTTTCCATAGGAATCTTCTGCCCAATTCAGGATCTGTGAGTCGTCAGGACAATTGTCATCTATTTTCACTCCTGCATCATAGTTGATTACACACCTATAGTTTCCTGTGCGGTACTTTTCAGGAATTCTATACGTCCATCTTTTGTACGGATCTCCTGATTTTAACTTTTCGCCGGATACTTTCAGATCCTCCCAGGCCACCGTTATTTCTTCTTCAAGTACTTCCTGATTTTCACTGCCCTTACTGTATATCCTTACCGCAAGGCCCTTTCCCTGACAGGTCAACTGCGGATTACCGGGCATCAAACTGCCGTTCTGATTCTTTCCCGTCTCTGTCCAGTCCGTTACCGTTTCCGGCAGATTACCCTTATAGTCATCATTCAGCGCAATGCACCACCAACGAATATCATGATTGTTCAGGAGCCACTCCCCCCGCCATTTGTTAATAGAGACGTGGGAAATTTCATTCTGAGCAGGTTTCCATGTGTCCGGTGTTACTTCATTGTCCTCAGAACTGGTTGCTGTGATATCATTCTGCGCTTCATCGGGATCAAGCGCTCCGTTCAGATGGTCATAATCCACTGCGGCTGAATACGTGAGTGTGACCGTTTCCCCTGATTTCATTACAGGGATGGTACAAGTGAATCCGGTTTTACTTACATTATCCGTACTGAATGCTACGGTTTCTTCTTTATCGGAGCTCGCTTTTAAATCTCCATTATAGCTCAGCCTGCAGATTTTCCCCTCCGACGCTTTCAAAGTATCCGTTACTGCCACATTTGTATTGGTACCCTTTGACTTTATTTCAACTGTATAATCAATATTTCCCGTTTCTTTATCATACGTTCCCTCTTTCTCCAAAGTAATCTCATGAACATCCTCTGCCACTACTGTAATTTTCTTTTCATTTCCAAAATCAATCTCTTTCCTGCTATTCTCAGCAGATATGGTTGCCTCTGTTGTGATAAACATATAAACATTGGCACACGCTTCGTATTTGTCATGGTTTGGATCATTTTCCACAACCGTAATCGTCATTATCTGTCCGCTGATGGAATAGGACGCCCCAACATCCACTGCTTGTTCCTTTCCCTCATCATCCGTATACTCAATTTGAAGGGGCGGACTCATAGCAGAATCGGTAACTGCTCTCGGAGTAACTCCGTTAGGGAATTGATAGGTCAGCACATTTCCCTGAAACTGCAAATCTGTTCTCTCTGCAAAGCTCAATTTAATCTCATACGGCTGCTCCGGAATCACCTTATAGCTGCCGTCCTCCTCGCGCTCTGCCCCCTCTATCTGCACATCCGTGACAAACAGGTTCAGATCATCTGATGAGTTATCAGCAGCATACAGAATCTTCTGATTAACTGCCTGTCCTGACTCTTCGGTTTCTATTTCCTCCGTATTTTCCTCTAAAGCCGTTTCCCACTCCGGACTTTCTTCCGATTCTGTTACTTCCGGCGTTCCTTCTGGTTCTGTCTCCGTCTCTGCTGACTCCGATTCTGTCTCCGGCGTTTCTTCCGGATCTGCCTCTGTCTCTGCCTGCTCCGGTTTTGTCCCCAGCTCTGCCTCTGTGTCCGGCGTTTCTTCTGTATCTGCCTCTGTCTCTGCCGGCTCCGGCTTTGTCTCCGGCTCTGCTTTTGTCTCCGGCGTTTCCTCTGATTTTGCTTCTGTCTCTGCCGGCCCCGGCTTTGTTTCCGGCTCTGCGGTTTCTGCCTTTGTCTCCGGCGTTTCTTCCGGTTTTGCCTCTGGCTTTGCCGGCTCCGGTTTTGCTTTCGGCTCTTCTGCCGGATTCGCCTCAGTTTCTGTAATCTCCTGTTTTGTCTCCGGCTGTTCTGTTGGCTCTGCAGTCTCAGCCTTTTCTTCCTCACCCTCTGATGCTTCCGCATTTACTATGGCCTCTTCCACCGTCTCATTTTCAGCAGCCTCTGCTTCCACCTGCGCAGAATCTTTTTCCGCCAGAATACCTGTCCCGGAACTCGAAAACAGCATAGATGCCGCCAGTAAAACTACAATTCCTCTTTTGATGCTCCTTCTTCTAATTCCCATCTTTTCCTCCCGACTGCCGCCCGCTAAGTAAAATTACAAATCTGATTATCCCTTTACTGATCCGATCATAACGCCCTTTACAAAATACTTCTGTACAAACGGATAAATACACAAAATCGGAAGTGTAGCAACAACCGTGGTACAGTATTTCACTAATTCTTTATAGATCGCCAGATTATTTTCCAGATCTGTCCGGCTCATCTGGACTGTTTCATTCTTAATCAGAATATCCCGGAGAATCAACTGCAGCGGATACAAAGACCGGTCCTGAAGAAAAATCGATGCGTTAAACCAGGCGTTCCACTGCGCAACAGCGTAGAACAGCACCACCACAGCAATTGTTGCTTTTGATAAGGGTATGATAATCTTTGTCATAATCGTCAGACTGCCAGCCCCGTCAATTCTGGCCGCTTCCTCCAAAGCCTCCGGGATTTCTGCCATAGAGGTTCTCATGATAATGATATTAAAGACATTAGCACAGCCCGGAATAATCAATGCCCAGCGGGTATCCAGCATTCCCATCGAACGTACGACCATGTAAAAGGGGATCATACCTCCATTAAACATCATGGTAAAGGTCAGGAAAAACATTAACTGATTCCGGTAACGCAGATATCTCCTGGAAAGTACATAGCCGCCCAGCACAGTCAGAACTGTCCCCAGAAAAGTGGAACAGACCACGTAAATAATGGTATTAAGATATCCTGTATAAATATTCGGATTCTGAAACACCAGTTTATATCCGTTCAGCGTAAATCCCAGCGGTTTAAAAATAAATCCGATATGGCCGCTTAATTGTCCCGGCTCACTGAATGATGCAAATATTGTATGCAGCATAGGCGCCAGACACAAAAAGCTGATCAGCACAAGCAAAATACTGTTGCATACGGTAAATATTTTATAACTTTTTGATTTATATTTCATACGCTCCTCCTTAAAACAGACTGGTATCCGAAACTTTGGAACTGATCTTATTCACAAGCATCAGTAAAACAAATGACACTACGGAATTAAATAAGCCTACTGCCGCAGAGTAGCCATAGTTAAATTCCTGTAACCCTTTCCGGTATACAAAGGAATTGATTACATCCG
>DNJM01000045.1 GCA_003489085.1 Lachnospiraceae bacterium | reverse complement strand
CGCTTTGCTTTCGTCATATGCCCCGGATACCATTGAAAATTCATACTGTTCTACTCCTTTCTCTGTCTTCTGCCTGCATCAGGACCGGATAAATCCCAGCTCCCTGATCGGACTTACGATGAACCAGATTCTGCCTTCTATATAGCTGCGTTTTACAATACCGATATTCGCATTTCGACTGTCCTCACTGCTCATCCGGTTATCTCCCAGAACAAAATATTCATCTATACCAAGGTGAATCTCTTCCTGGGCAATACCCGCTTCCTGAATTTCCGTCGTCTCATATGCCTCCGCAAGCTCCGTACCATTGATCAGGATCTTTCCATCCTGAATCAACACCGTCTCTCCCGGAAGTCCTATAATTCTTTTAATATAATAATGCGAATTTTCATTTCCATTCGGTTTAAATGCAATCAGATCACCGCGCTTCGGATTCTTTGCATCATATACAATCCGGTTTACCAGAACCACATTGCCATTTTTCAGGACAGGCTCCATGGAATCTCCTACATTGCTGATCCTCTGTCCAAAATACCACACAAATACAAATGCAAACAGGCATACGACTGTAATTTGAAACACCCAGGCACTGATGTGACGAAGCTTCGTCCATGTCGTACGCCATTTTCCCGGATGCTTTCCCCTGTTCTTTTTCCCCATATGTTCTTCCTGATATGCCAAAAAGGGACAACATACATTATGTACTTGTCCCTTCCCTCTTGTTCGTTATTATTTCACTAATTCTTTTACTTTAGCTCTCTTACCAACGCGTCCTCTTAAGTAGTTCAGTTTCGCTCTTCTTACTTTACCTCTGCGGACAACTTCTACTCTTTCGACATTTGGTGAGTGTAACGGCCAAGTCTTTTCTACACCGATTCCGTTGGAATTCTTACGTACTGTGAAAGTAGCTCTTGTGCTTCCGCCCTGTTTCTTCAGGACAGTCCCTTCAAATACCTGAATTCTTTCACGGTTGCCTTCCTTAATCTTAGCATATACCTTTACGGTATCGCCTACGTTAAATACCGGCACATCTGCTTTTAACTGCTCTGCTTCGATGCTCTTAATAATATCGTTCATTGTGTTTCCTCCTTATTCTTTGGACGTTCTTAATACATGATATTGTACCAGAGGACCATCTCTATTCTTCCACAACGTGATTAAGTTTACCATATCCTGCATGGCTTTGCAAGTCCTTTTGCAAGTTTTTTCGCTCCTGCCATCCGGTTTTCGGACAGATTATTCCATCGTAGGCAGCAGACCTTTTTCCTGCAGCCATCTGATTTCCTTTTGAGAAAGCTCTGCTTTTTCCAGCAGATCCGGCCGCGCCTTCGCCGTCCGGAGCAAAGACTGCTCCCGGCGCCATTTTTCTATATTGGCATGATGCCCGGATAAAAGTACCTCCGGTACACGTTTCTCATGCCAGATCTCCGGTCTGGAATACTGCGGATATTCCAGCAGATTATCCTGGAAGCTGTCAAATTCAGCTGATACATCGTTATGCAGCACACCCGGTACCAGCCTGGATATAGTATCCACCATCACCATGGCAGGGAGTTCCCCTCCGGTCAGCACATAATCTCCGATTGATACGTAATCCGTCACGATTTCCTCCAGCACTCTCTCGTCAATTCCTTCATAATGACCGCACAGCAGCATCAGATCCTCTTCCCTGGCCAGTTCTTCCGCCATTGTCTGAGAAAATGTAGCTCCCTGCGGAGAAAGATAGACCACTCTGGTTCTTCCTTCCTGTCCATCCTCCCGAAGTTTTCTTTCCCGGATCTTATTTTCTACAGCCTGATATGCCAGATAAACCGGCTCCGCCTGCATCAGCATTCCGGCTCCGCCTCCGTAAGGATAATCATCGACGCTCTGGTGCTTATTAAATGCATAGTCACGGATATTAACTGCTTCTATTGACAGCAGTCCCTTCTCTGTGGCCCGGCCGAGGATGCTCGTATGCAGACCATTCTCTACCATATCCGGAAACAGAGTTAAAATATGAAAATGCATGCTCATGACAACAGTCCTTTCATCAAATGAACCGTAATCCTTCCTGCCTCCGGATCTACATCCAGAATACATTCCCGGATCGCCGGCAGCAGAATCTCTTTCTGATCCGGTGTTTCTACGACATATACATCATTGGCACCGGTCTCCATCACATCTTTCAGAGTTCCCAGTATTTCGCCCTCATCCGTCAGAACCTCACAGTCAATCAGATCGGCGATAAAATACTCATCCTCTTCCAGCTCTACCGCATCCTCACGGGTAACATAGAGAGGACGTCCTTTATACTTCTCTATGTCATTTATATGATCAATCCCTTTAAATTTCAGAATGACAAACTGTTTGAAAAATTTGACACCTGAAATTGTGAGGGGCCTTTGTTCCTTCCCTGTATCCAATATCACGTGTTTCAGTTCCCGAAAACGCTCCGGATTGTCCGTTGTCGGGAACACTTTCACCTCACCACGTATTCCATGCGTGGATGAAATGACTCCTACCTGTAATCTGTCTTCCATCATCCTTATACTCCTGTATGAAATAAAGATTTGTTTTTCTGAAAAATAAACGTAAGCAATCTTTCGAGTTGCTTACGTTTTCTTTTTACTGAAGAATGTCTACGACAACCTTCCTGTCATCCTTGGCAGCAGCTGCCTTAACCACAGAACGGATTGCTTTCGCAATTCTTCCCTGTTTTCCGATTACCTTTCCCATATCCGCATCGGCAACCTTCAGTTCAATCACTGTCGTTTTGCCTTCGGTACGTTCCGTAACCTGCACCTGGTCGGCATCCTCTACCAAAGCTTTGGCAATTACTTCAACTAATTCTTTCATGTCGCCTTACCTCCGTGAGCAGCGAATTATTTTTCAATACCAGCTGCCTTAAAGATTTTGCCGACTACCTCTGTTGGCTGTGCACCATTGTTCAGCCATCTCTTAGCTGCTTCTTCATCAACCTTGAATACGCTTGGATCCTGATTTGGATCATAGGTTCCGATTTCTTCGATGAATTTGCCATCTCTCGGAGCTCTTCCGTCAGCAACTACGATTCTATAGAAAGGAGCTTTCTTCTGTCCCATTCTTTTTAATCTGATTTTTACTGCCATTTTATTTTCACCTCCTGTAATTTGATGTTCTATATGACCTCACGTGATTCCACATGTAAGTCCTTAAAAAGGAAATTTAAATTTGCCCTTTTTACCAATTTTACCGCCGACCATACCAGGTATCTGCTTCATCATTTTTCTGGCCTGTTCGAACTGTTTTACCATTCGGTTTACTTCGGAAATATCTACGCCCGCACCTGCTGCAATACGCCGCTTTCTGGATGGATTCAGAAGATCCGGATTCCGCCTCTCCTTTGCTGTCATGGAAAGGATAATGGCCTCTATCTGTTTCATCTTCTTCTCATTTTCTTCCGAATCGATCTGATCCAGCTGCTTTGCATTTAGTCCCGGCATCATTCCCAGGATACTGGAAAGTCCTCCCATCTTCTTCATCTGCTTCATACTTTCCAGATAGTCATCAAAGTCAAACTGTGCCTTTGATATCTTCTTCGTCATTTCGCGGGCCTTTTCTTCATCCAGCTCCGCACCTGCTTTTTCAATCAGAGTCAGGACATCGCCCATCCCCAGGATTCTGGACGCCATCCGATCCGGATGAAACTGTTCCAGATCTGAAAGCTTTTCTCCCATACCGACATACAGAATCGGCTGACCTGTCACGGCCTTAATGGAAAGTGCCGCACCGCCTCTGGTATCACCGTCCAGCTTGGTTACGATTACGCCGTCCAGACCAATCTTCTCATGAAATGTCCTGGCAACATTCACAGCATCCTGACCTGTCATGGCGTCTACCACCAGAATCGTCTGATGTACCTCTACAGCCTGCTGTATCTCCTGAAGTTCTTCCATCATACCTTCATCAATATGAAGCCGTCCGGCCGTATCCAGGATTACCAGATTATGTCCGTTCTTTGCAGCATGCTCCAGCGCTGCTTTGGCAATATCCACAGGTCTGTGATTCTCTCCCATGGAAAATACATCCACACCCTGCTTTTCTCCGTTAATCTGCAGCTGCTTAATCGCTGCAGGACGGTATACGTCGCAGGCTACCAAAAGCGGCTTCTTACCCTTGAGCCTGAACTTCCCTGCCAGCTTTGCCGCCGTCGTTGTCTTACCGGCTCCCTGAAGACCTGCCATCATGATTACGGTAGTTGCTTTTCCCGGCTGCAGCTTAATCTCTGTGGTTTCGGATCCCATCAGTCTGACCAGTTCCTCATTTACGATCTTAATAACCATCTGTCCCGGATTCAGACCATTCATAACGTCCTGTCCAACGGCGCGTTCCTGTACATCCTTGATAAAATTCTTTACCACTTTGAAGTTCACATCCGCTTCCAGAAGCGCCATCTTAACTTCTCTGAGGGCTGTTTTTACATCTTCCTCTGTCAGTCTTCCCTTACTTCTCAGGTTCTTAAAGACATTTTGAAGTTTTTCTGTTAAGCTGTCAAATGCCATATTACAACTCCTCTATAATCTCTGCCGATATCTCATGGATCTCTCTTAACACCGCATCCGTGTTCTCTTCGCCGCAGTTCTCCAGAAGACTGTCAATCCGGTGAACCTTCTCCTTTACAGAAAGAAACTTCTCTACCAGATGGAGTTTTGCTTCATATTCTTCCAGCGCTCTGTGGCATCTCCGGATCAGGTCATGAACTCCCTGTCTGCTGATTCCCTTTTCTTCCGCGATTTCACTCAGCGAAAGATCATCCTGCAGAAACTGACCGTATATTTCCTTCTGGTGAGCCGTCAGAAGCTCTCCATAAAAATCAAACAATAATGTCTGTTCCAGTATTTTGTCCATTTCCTATCACCTCTGGTATCATATACCAAAAAAGAAAGAGTGTCAAGCATTTTTTCTTGACACCCCAAAAAAAATTTACCAAAATTTTACAGCTGTCCTCAAAGCCGAAGCAGCTTCTCCATATCCAGGAGTCCCCAGCCCTGGCGCTCCCTTGGCAGCTTCAGATCCCTACAGCTTTCCCGGAGCTTTAGTTTTACTTCTACGTTGCTCATCTCCGGGTACTTCGACAGGAGTACCGCCACTGCTCCGGAAACTACAGGGGTAGACATGGAAGTACCGCTTTTTTCCGTATAGGGGCGAGGCGCATTTCCTCTCCTTCCTTTGCCTGCCTTGTAAAATGCATTACATGACATCAGATAGGACCCTGGAGCGACCAGGTCCGGTTTACAGATGCAGTCGGGAGTCGGGCCGCGCCCGGAATAGGTCTTCAGATGCCTTCCGGATGCATCCCGACAGACCTTATCCTCTGACGATCCCACGGTAATCACCTTCCGACTGATCCCCGGTATGGTGATGCTTCCCTTCTTCGGCCCATAATTTCCGGCAGCTGTTATAACGACTACCCCACTGTCCCAGAGCTCATCCACCGCCTCCAGAACCGCTTTCTGCGGCTTTGCCTCTACTCCCGGAAGTGTACCGACGGAAATATTGACAATCCGGATCTCATAGGCCCGTCTGTGCGCCAGCACCCATTCAACCCCTCTGAGCAGATTCTGTACACTTCCGTCCCCTTTCCGGTCCAAGATTTTCAGCATAATCAAAGAGCAGGCAGGAGCGATTCCTGCATACGTTCCGCCTGACATCCGGCCACTTCCGCCTATGATTCCGGCTACGTGAGTTCCATGGCCACAATCATCATAAGGAGCGTTTTTTCCATTCAAAAGATCCTGAAAATCCAGAATCCGGCCGCCAAAGTCCGGATGCGGGGCAATTCCACTGTCCAATATGGCTACTGTTATATTTTGCCCCTGATATCTTAGCCGGTCCGGATGGTTCTGAAACCGTATCACTTGCCTAACCCGCTTCATAAAAAACTCCTTTTTTATTACAATATGGAAGCAGAAAAAAAAGGACTCAAAATTCCATAAAGCACTTGACAAACCTGCTTCTTTTGCTACAGTGGTGTTAGAAATCGAAACGCACTGATTTCAGATCAGAAACAGAACAGGAGTGACACCATGAGACATATTTCAACCTCTATTAATGTATGCTTTGGCCAGGGACCGGTTCAGCAGCAGATGCAGCGCATCTACAACGCCGGTTTCCGGGCAATGGACATCAATTTTTCCGACTGGGTAGAATTGACACAAAATGGAAACTTCTTCCCCTATACGGAAACGGACTGGGAGAATTGGATACACGATATAAAGCAGTTTGCAGACACCCATCAGGTAACCTTGAATCAGGCACATGGACCTCTTTTCAATATTTTCGAAGAAGGCTCCCGCGGTGACCATCTACGCAGAATGTGTTCCCGTTCTCTGGAGGCAGCCGCCATTCTTGGCATTCCCTGGGTCGTGTTCCATGCCGGAACAGGAAAGGGAGACTTTTCGCCGGAACACATCCGGATGTTAAAAGAAGCCAACCACAGATTCTTTGATCCACTCGCGGAGCTTGCTGAACAGCTCCATGTCGGTATTGCCCTTGAAAATATGTCAGACAAATTTGCCCTGAAAGAAGGCGGCATGTACTGTGCCCACCTGGACGATCTGCTGGATCTGGTGGACAGCTTCCAAAGTCCACGGGTTGGCGTCTGCTGGGATACCGGACATGCTCATATACAGGAAGAAAATCAGGAGGAATGTATCCGCAGAATCGGACACCGCTTAAAGGCCCTGCATCTGCAGGACAGCGACGGCAGAACAGACCAGCACACGGCTCCTTTCTACGGTACGATCAACTGGGAAAGTGTCATTGCCGGTCTGAAAAGCATCAATTATGCCGGGGATCTGACCTTTGAATCTCACAACCTGGTCCATCGGGTGCCAGACAGCTGTAAGGACAGTGCCCTTCGTCTTCTGTATGAAATCGGTCTTGCCCTCAGGGATCAATTGGATGCTTAACCACATTTACAGTACCCTCTATTTTTTCTGAATTTGCGGAAACATAACCAAGCCCAGCTACATAAGATAAAGTGTAATCAAACTAAATGGAGGTTCTACTATGAGCGACTTAACTGCAACAAACTGCGGATGTGGCTGTGAAAACAATGGAAACGGAGGATGCAGCTGGATCTGGATCATTCTGCTTCTCTTCTGCTGCGGCGGATGCGGCAATGGATGTGGTTTCAGCGGACGCGGCGGTGATGGATGTGGCTGTGACTGGATCTGGATCATCCTGCTCCTGTTCTGCTGCGGCGGATGCGGCAACGGCTGTGGTTTCAGCGGACGCGGCGATGGCTGTGGATGCGGCTGCTAGTTTCTGCGCATACCCTCGTTAAAAAGAACAATGCGGTCTTCCCTTTTCGGGAGACCGCATTTCTTATATTCTGTTCTGTCGGCTCTTATATTCTGCTTTTTTTAATTCTTCCGTATATGTTTTCTTTTCTTCCTTTTGTGCCAGGCGTTTCTTCAGCATACATTCTTCATCCAGCTCGTATACGGCATTCCCGTCGATAATCAGTTTTTTATTCATATAAACCCCTCCTTACCATTTTAGTATATGAGGATTTCATATTTTCGTTTTTTTATTCATATATATTTACAACGTAAGACAGCATCGCTAAGGAGGATCTATGGAACAGAAGCCGACACTTCCGATGACGCCCTTTGACAATCTGATTTCTACCGGGAATCTGCAGATGCTGAAGCTGCTTCTGCCTTATCTGCCGCCGGCGAATCAGAAATTCTTTGCCATATATATTAAGTTTCTGGAACTGACACATACGGTACAGTATTTTAACCGGTTCCGCACAGGGCTGCGTGCACAGTCCGCTTCCGGCTTTCCGGATCCTGACAGCCTTCTGAAAGACCTGCGTCCCTATATGAATGAACAGGATGCTGCTGCAATGGAACAGATGCTGAACATGATGCATATGATGGAATTGATGAAAGACATGGGTGTCATGGATACCTCCGGTGCTTCAGCAGGCGTAGATCCCATGTCCATAATGATGCAGATGCTTTCCCCTGACCAGCAGGAGATGTTCGAATCCTGTCAGGATATGTTCCAGCATCTGAATTCCGCATCCGATACCACATCGAAAGGAGCTGATACAGATGGATCTAAACTGGATGAATCACCCGGCACTGAAGAATATGGATCCCCTGAAACGGGAACTGATCAAAACAGCAGCACAGAAGACAGATGGTAAAGCAGGAAAAGACCTGGTCCCTGTTATGCTGGCTCTTATTACAAGCGCCAACAAACGCGGTATCCGATTTACCCCTGAGGAGTTCTCCCTGATACTGGAAATTCTAAAGCAGGGGAAATCCAAAGAAGAACAGGCACAGATGGACCGTACCATTGCCATGGCACGGAACTTTATGAACCAGAAGCGCTGACTTGAGTACGGCTGGCAACTAAAATCCTTCTTCTTTTCTGAGAATCCGCATGGCACGTCTGCGCTCTCCGCCTTCCCATTCGATCCGCTGCTCGCTTGTATTGCGAAGCAGACCGGGAACCGGTTCCGGACGGTCCATGCCGTCCAGAGCCACCAGCGTAAAATACGCACGCGTAATCGGCCTTCTCATCCCGTCTGTTCCCTCTACATACGTGTCTACCCGTACCTCCATAGAAGTTTTTCCTACATAAGTGAGTTTCCCGATCAGGACAACCATATCTCCCTGGTAGGCACCTTTTAAAAACCGGAGCTGATCCACAGAAACCGTCGTTACATTTCCTCTGGCATGACGTTTTGCCACCATCGCCGCCACCTCATCCATCCACTGCATGAGACTGCCGCCGAACAAACGTCCCGCACTGTTCAGATCCTCCGGCCGCACCAGGCGAATCGATTCTACCATGGATTCCTCTACACTTTTTTCTCCGGCTGTTTCTCTTTTCATCTTTTCCTCCATATCAGTCCTCTCTGACATGTCCCAAAAATTCTACAAGAGCACCATACTGCTCCTTCATCAGATCATATCCATGCTGATAAAATGCCTCCAGCTTGGCATAGTCCGATTCCAGACGCCCTACCGTATTCATTTCCGGACGCAGTACAAAGATCTTTCCATCCTCTTCCAGACGTTCGATCCGCTCTGCCATCCGATTATATTCTAATGGGCGGCGTATTGCTGCCCGCACCAGCTCCGGATACTTCTTGCCATATGCTGCACGGTACATATTGCCTTCCGCATGCGTAGTGATTTTCTTCCGATATCCCTTCGGGCGTGTCAGAATCAGCACAATCTTCTTATTCCCTATCTGCATGGCCCTCTTCAGCGGAACAGAATCCGAAATACCGCCGTCCAGATACGGCATATCATCAATCCGCACAATCGGAGAGACCAGCGGCATACTGCTGGAAGCCCGGCAAAGCTTCATCGCACGCTCTCTGTCTTCACCCATTTCCGTCAGATACTCTGCCCTACCGGTTTCACAGTTAGTAACTACGAATTCACAGACCATATCCGATTGAAAAAAGGTATCAAAATCAAACGGGAAATCCTCCAACGGAAACCGATGGAATAATTTTTCCATATCAAGCAGGGTCTTCTCCTTGAACATCGTTTTCAGATTCGGATAATAGCTGTACTTTCGCTCCCTCTGCATCATACAGTCTTTGGATCGCCCAATCTGCCTGGATGTATAATCCATTGCATTACAGGCTCCGGCAGAAACCCCGATGACATGCGACAGATACAGATTTTGTTCCATCAGATAATCCAGTGCTCCTGCTGTAAATACTCCGCGTTTCCCTCCGCCTTCCAGTACTAAAGTTGCTTTTTCCATTCCGCATTCCTCTCTTTCATAAACAGCTGCATTCCCATATCCTTTAAAATGAGCTGCTATGTAATCATTATATACCCGTCCTGGCTCCTTACAACCCGGAAAATCATTAAATTTTTGAAAACTCCGTCTATGCCTTGCCAAATGTTTCCCAATCATGTTAGAATATCGGAAGTGTGCCCTATACCGGAGCAATTAATACCACATGGATTTGCCATGATAGAAGAAAAGGAGACCTTGCTATGATCA
>DNJM01000137.1 GCA_003489085.1 Lachnospiraceae bacterium | reverse complement strand
AATATTTCCCCTGAACGCCCCACAAAAGGAACCCCCTGCTGGTCTTCCTGCGCGCCGGGCGCCTCAGCAATCAGCATAATATCCGCCTCATGGCTGCCACGGCCCATGACTGGCAGATTTCTGGTATGGCCGAGTGGGCACTGGGTGCAAACCGCGATATGCTGTTCTATGTCGTTCCATGTGTATTGCATAGTGGCTCCTTTTTTAGGAAGAGATTCTAACGATGCCGTTTTCAACCACATCTTTCAGCAGGCACGGCGCCTGGCTCATTACACGTGAGAATGAACGGCTTCCTGTTCCAGCTTACAGTTTTCATCAAGCATGTACGAAATGACGCCTCCATAATCCTCCGTTTCTTCATGCCGCATCCGCTCTGCCAGCTCCTCCTTTAATTGCAGAAGCCGTTTTCTGTCATTTTCAGTCAATGGCTTTCTGTCCCCGCGATATCTTTCAAGTGTCTTTGTATCCATATACAGTGACCGAAACGGAATCCCTGTCGCCTTCTTCAAATGCTCCAGAATATAAAAGCCTCCTGCGTCGATATCTCCGAAATGCCGATATTCCTTCCCGGGATTTTGTTGATACAGATATAGGAGGAAATCTCTTTTTACCTTATTGTGGAAACCTCCCAGATAAACAACAAAATCGTCCTCCGCTGGATAATCATGAAAACTGGTAAGATTCTCCACCGTGACCACACGCTTCCCCATAACCGTAACCGCTTTCAGACTTTTGACCGATTCTGTAGACAGCGCGATATCACCTTCCAGCAGGGACAAATCGATCTCCTGCCCGTCTGTGCCTGTTTTCCCCTTTCTTCCGATCCTGATGCTCCCGTTTCCTTTCATCATCACATAGGTCGGCGTATGGACGATTCCACATTCCTCCAGTACACAGTCACGCTCCTGATACTCTCCATACTGATACAGTAAAGCTTCTATCCTGTGCTTTAACTGCTCCATTCTCTTGGAATCGTGGAATAGCTGCATGGAAAGGTTACGGATAAATATCTCCTCCTGATTCTCCAGAACCACTTTTACCGCCAGAAGCAGTTCACGGTATTCTTCCAGATCATGATTGTAATATTCCACATTCAGATTTTTTTCAACTCTGAGCCGCTGCGCCGTCATATACTTAACTAACGGAAGCAGATGTTCCTGACCGGATTCGTTCCGGCGGCACAACCCGTCACCCTGACAGAACACATCCCATATGCGCACAAGTTCTTCCTGCTCCCGTCTTCTCGGTATCCTTCCCAGCATTTCATAACAGACATCCAGCCGATCGGAATTGAGTGTGATCTTCTTAAGCACACCCTTTTTCCAATACGCCAGCGTAACCAGTCCCCCGGCACACAACTCTTCCATCGACTCATTAATCTGACAGAAATAGTCATACTCCGCATCGTCGTTATATTTGGGGAAAATCTTCCCGACGCTCACAGAGAAGCTCTGGTTTACCTGATTGTCTCCCCGGAATGTCCGGCTCCTTTCATAGGAATCCAACAGGTGCTCCAATACTTTCCGCTGCTGCCTGTCCATCACAAATCATACTCCTCCACAATACTGTTCTGCCCCACACGAATCGCAGTCAGAACCGTTCCAACCTGCTCACCGATCACCTCAATCTTCGCCGGCGGCGTCGCCAGGATAACCTGCAGCCCCAATCCGTTGAAAAACTCCATCATGGATTGAATACGTTCATCATCCATCTTATCAAAGGCCTCATCCAGCAGCATGATTCTTATACTGTTCCCGTACCGATATAGCTGATAAAAGGAAGCCGCAATTGCCACATAATAAGGCACCTGCGTCTCACTGCCGCTTTTTTCTCCGTAAATGTCAGAAAAGCGCTGAACGGAGCCGTCCCGCTTATGTATTTCGATATCATAATCCAGATAAGTGCGATAATCTGTGTATTCCTCCACAATCTTCTGTCCGTTATCGTCCCTCGCCATCAGCTTGTCAAAAAGATCGGCCATCTCCTCCCTGTATTCTTCCTCGAAAGCGCTGGTCCAGAGATTGATACCCTCGTAATTGTTCTCTGAGGTAATCATCCTGTACAGCCCCTCCTTATTCTTGTCAAAACTGATCTTAAACCGGTAGCTGTCGTCTCCGTAATAAATACTGTCCAATGCCTTATTCAGGCTGCGGAACTCATTTCTCGCACTCTCAATATTTTCTTTCATTCTGGAGAGAAAATCACTCCGGAAAATCTGTTCGCAATCCTCCCTGGCAAGCTTCAGTTTTTCCTCATACCGCACAATCTCCACGCTCTTAAGCTTCTGCAAAGCCTCCCGATATTCCGAAATATTGGTAAGCCCCATCACAAAATCAAGCGTGAATTCCTGATTGAATCTCATCTGCAGTTCTTTCAAACCTGTCTTGCCGTCCAGCAGTTCCTCCCGCTCACGCAGAAGCTGTGATCTCTGAGGTGCAAAATTCACTGCAATGACCTGTGCGCTCTTGCTCTTTCGATTCTGCCTGTACTTGTCGTCCGCCTCTTTGTAGACGACACCATCCCTGTCCGCCTGTTCTTCCAGTTCCGTCCGCAGGCTGTCGTATTCCTTTTTTCTTTCCTGCATCTCATTTCTATGCGTATCGATCTGGTTCTCCAGTCGAATATTTTCTCTGTTGAGGCTGTCTTTCTCTGTTTCTTTTATGTCAAGCTCTTTCTTTTTAGCCTCCAATTTCAGATTCAGTTCAATCAGGGTAGGATCGCTCTCTGCCTCTTTCAGCTCTGCCTTCGCCGATACCATCTGTTCCTGCAGACTCTTCAAGCTTTCCGGCACATACAGGTACAACTTTATGATACCCAAATTTACTTTCTTCGCACTTTCCCAAACTGCCGTGTACATCTGGATTGCCTGCCTGAGTTCGCTCCGCCTTCGCGTCTTTTCCTCAATCTCTTTCTTCACATTCTCGATCTGCGTCCGGTAAGCATACTGTCCGATAAAGGGATTCTCGTAGTCCCTGGGATTCAAATGTCTGACCACATATCCCTGATAGAGCATACACTCGGGCGTCATGGCAATGGAATGCTGTTCCAGTTCATGAACATTATTGCATCTCTTCACTCTGCCCAGTATATAATTCACATATGCTCTGGCATAGCGATTATCGCTTTTCACCACATAGGCGAGAGAATCCGGCGCCGCCTCCTGCTCCGTGGGCAGTTTACGGCTGTTAATGATACCTGCGGTATGTATGTTTTTACGGTTTTTATCATAAACCTCCAACGCTGCATGATAATATTCCGGCTCCACAACCAGATAAAATTTCTGCGTGTTGAGATACCCCTCTATGGCGCTGCTCCACTTCCCATCCGTGATCTCCAGCAATTCCGAAAGGAAATAGACCGGAGAGGAAATCCCCTTACGTACAAACTCCTTCTCCACCATCTCTTTCAGTCTCTGCGCATATTCCGGATAGGGAAGCACTCTCTTTTCCAGCTTTTTCAGACGTTCCTGGCAATCATCTATTTCCCCGGAGATCCTGTCCATGTCTGCAGTAAGGATCGCCCATGTTTTCTGAATTTCATTTTGTTCCTTTGCAGCGAAAGCCTCCAGCTTCTCAACCGTCTTCGCCTTTTCCTCCTGATCCGCAGCCTCTCCGATCTGTTCTGCCTGTGTGCGCTTAACCGGCTTATAATCCAGTCTTTCCAGATCTCTCAGATAATTCATCAGAAAACGAACCTGTTCCTGCAGCTTCTTTTCGTCCTCCTTCTTCTG
>DNJM01000059.1:3861-15156 GCA_003489085.1 Lachnospiraceae bacterium | reverse complement strand
TTAGTAGAATTTTTTGGTACTTTAGTGAACACTTGGTAACAAAAAAAAAACGGAGCTGCTGCTCCGGCAGATGTTTTATCTGCTTTTGCAACAACCCCGCTATTGAATTCGAAGCATCAGCGCATTTCGGCAAGCAGCCGTTCAATATCCTCCGTCCTTCCCACTACCATGAGATGTTCATCCGCCTGCATCACGTGATCCGCGTGCGGCAGGAGCTGCAGATCTCCATTCATCTTAATTCCGAAAATGCTGACATGATATTTGACACGTACATCCGCCTCCCGAATGGTTTTTCCGGACCATTCGGAAAGTGGAAGCATCTCAAAGATCGAATATCCCTGCACCAGTTCAATATAATCAAAGATATGATTTGCACTGTATTTTACCGCCAGCCGCTCAGCAATATCCTTATCCGGATAGAATACCTCATCCGCTCCGTTCCGCAGGAGGAATTTTGCATGAATATCACGGCTCGCTTTACTGATTACCATTTTTGCCCCCAATTCCTTCACCAGACTGGTGATTTCCAGACTGCTCTGAAAATTCGAACCGATACACACAAAGCAAATATCAAAATTACCAACACCAAGACTTTTCAATACTTCTACATTCATACAGTCTCCGACCTTGGCATTCGTTGCAATGGACAATAGATCCGTCAGAGCAGACTCGTCTTTATCGATTACCATAACCTCATTTCCCAGCCGTACCAGATCCTCGCACAGATGATGCCCGAACCTTCCCAGTCCAATAATCAGAATTGACTTCATAGTATCCTCCTTTTATCCAATAATAATCTGCTCCGTCGGCGAAAGTACCGGCGGGCTGTATTTATGTCCCCGGAACGATAATGCAAATGTCAGACTTCCGATCCTCCCACAATACATCAGAAAAATCAGAAGAATCCTGGAGATCGCTCCCAGCTCTCTTGTAATTCCCGTACTCATTCCTGCTGTGCCCATAGCAGAACTGACTTCAAACATAATCTCCATCATCGGCAGGTTTTCCAGTCCTGCAATTGCAAGCGTCACTGCAATCACCAGAAACAGATTCGTACAGAATACTACACTGGCCTTCCGAATCGCATCTTCTCCCAGACGTCTTCCGAAAATATTGCATTCTGCCTGCTGCCGCAGATTCATTTTCACATAGAGTATCAGAACCACCAGAGTTGTCGTCTTCATTCCACCCGCAGTGGATCCGGGACTTCCGCCGATCAACATCAGAAGAATCGTCAGGAGCTGTGAAGATTCCCGTAGCGCTCCCGTATCCGTCGTATTGAATCCTGCCGTTCTGGCGGTCACTGAATTGAAAAGCGAACACCAGATCCTGTCCCATACAGGCATATCTTTCAGTACATTTCCTGCCTCAAATATATAGAACAACACTGCCCCCGCTACAATCAGAATTCCCGTTGAAGACAGAACAATTTTGGTATGCAGCCGGTATTTTTTCCAATGCCACTTATGCTCCCACAAATCGTTCCACACAAAAAAGCCGATTCCGCCTATTATGATCAATGCCATAATTGTCAGATTCACAAGCCCGTCATTGTAATACGCCGTCAGGGAAGAATATGCCTCCTTCCGTCCCATCAGATCAAAGCCGCCATTGCAGAATGCCGAGACAGAATGAAAGACTGCATAATATAGTCCTGTTCCGAGCCCGAACTGCGGCACAAAGCGTATCGCAAGCAGCGCTGCTCCTGCTCCCTCAAAAATCAGTGTTCCTACGATAATCTTCTTCGTCAGCCGGACGATTCCGCCGATCTGGAGGGAATTGACACTCTCCTGCAGAATGCCACGGATTTTAAGGCCAATCCGCCTTCTAAGGAAGATGGCAAAGAATACACCGATGGTCATAAAACCAAGACCGCCGACCTGTATGAGCAATAATACAACACTCTGTCCGAATGTTGACCAGTGCTGAAAGGTATCGGCTACAATTAGTCCGGTCACACAGGTAGCCGAAGTGGCTGTAAACAAAGCATCCAGAAAGCTGGTTACACTTCCGGACCGGCTGGATACCGGCAGCATCAGCAAAACCGTTCCGATCAGAATTACCAGTACATATCCCACTACAATCAGCTGGGTCTGCGTCAACCTCTTATATAGTGTCCCTACCTCTTCTGCCACCTTTTTCCCTTGTAACTTCTTTATCACGAAAACACCACCATTTATTCTGTTTTAAAGCCTTCGCCCAAGACTTCATTGGATTCCATGATCACAATAAATGCCTCAGGATCCACCTTCTTTGCTGTCTGCCGGATAGCATACATCTGCTTATTATTGCAGGCACACATTACAACCTTCTTCTGTTCTCCGGAAAAGCTGCCTTCTGCATGCAGCAGTGTAGAGCCGCGTCCTGCAATAGCATCGATTGCTTCTGCTACTTCTGCTCCATGTTCCGTTACAATCAGCGTCATTTTTCCGGAATCCATACCGTACATAACCTTGTCCACAACCATTGACATCAGATAGGATACAATCAGCCCATAAATGATACCGTCTATTTCCCTGTAAATATATGCACCGGCCATAATAATGACAAAATCACTTAAAAAGCAGATTTTACCAAGCGACATGTGAGGGTTCTTTGCCTTCAGAGACATAATAATAAAATCAGAACCGCCTGTAGAAGAACCTCTCATATAAATCAACGCATACCCCAGACCGCCTAAAATTCCTGTACAGATTGCCGCCAGAAGACGATCCCCTTGATAAAGCGGGAACAACGGTGCGATTTTATCCATAATAAAAGAAGTAATGATAATTGTTTTTATAGAGCGGATAAAAAAATCCTTTCCCAGAATGCGATAGCAGAAAAATGCAATCGGAATATTCATCAATACGGAGACCATACCAATCGGGGTGTGAAACAGATGATAAAATATCAACGCAATACCGGAAAAGCCGGTCATCGGAAAGCCGGCCGCGGACGCAAAATTATAGACGCCGACCGCAATCAGAATCCCGCCTGCAATATCTACCAGTATATCCAGACCAACCTGTTTTATATCCAATGATTTTCTTTTTACGAATTCCATATTCTGCCTCCTGTTTGTTTATAATTCATGATTTTTAAATTTCCACATCATTTCCCGCGTCAGACTGATATCCGGACCATCTGCCGGAACTTCTTCCCGGACAAACCACTCTCCGACAGACAGCTCCTCCCGATCCAGCCGGATGTGGTCATCACCGTCCAATTCGCAGACAAATCCCATCAATAAGGTATCCGAAAATGACCACGGCTGACTTTTATAATATTGAATATTCTTCACCCGCAGGCCGACTTCCTCCATAACCTCCCGCCGGACCGTGTCTTCTATAGATTCTCCGATTTCTGCAAAACCGGCAATCAACGCATAGCGTTTGTATTCCCGTCCGGCATATTTCGTCAGAAGAATCCGTTCCTGATCCGTCACAGCTACAATCACAGCCGGACAGATCTTCGGATATTCTATCTGTCCGCAATGGCTGCAATACATCATCCGCTCTTTTTCATCCGGCCGCAAAGAATGACCGCAGTGGCCGCAGTATCTTCTGCTGTCATACCAACGCTTCAGCTGATATCCTGTGATCCCTGCAAATGCAAGCCAGCCCGGCTCAGCCGTCCGGAAAATCCGTATCGGAAGAGGCCGGAACATACCTTCCCGCTGCAGCTCTTCGGCTGCCTTTTCGGCCGCTTTCTCCGGTAATAAATAAAAAGCCGTATCATCAATAGAAAACAAATATGTAAAGTCTTCTTTCAGATCCTCCTGCAAAACTTCCTTCCACTTCGGATAGCAAAGCAGCCCTTCCTTCTCTGTGGCAAGCACAGAATTCTGTTCATAAATCAACACATAATCTTCCGGCTGCGGTGCCCTTTTTCGATACTCGTTATGATACTGGTGCGGTGCAATATCCTGAATCATTCTCCCACCATACTTTCTTTTCCAATTTATTCTATTTGCAGCATTTCATGCATCCGATACTTTTTCCCTTTTCACCGGATATTCCTTAATTATACGGCGAAATAGGTGCTTCGTCAATACCGCCTACTTTATGCATATTTTTACGAATTTTCATATTTTTTATTCATTCTCAACAGCATATGCCTCCCTGTCGGGCAGTAAGATCTGAAAATTCTGTTGTTTTTTGTCTCAGTACATGCTATGTTTTACGTAAATCAGTCTACAGGAGGTTTCCCATGCATATTGTATTTTTAGATGTCAAATCCATTGGCGAGGACATTGACCTTTCCGGCTTCGATGCACTCGGCACTGTTACCAGGTATGATTTTTCCACTCCCGAACAGGTACCAAAGCGAATTCAGGATGCCGACGTGATTATCCTGAATAAGGTTCCTGTCAATGCTTCTACGATCGGTCAGGCAGAACATCTGCGCCTGATATGTGTCACGGCAACCGGAACCAATAATCTGGATAAAGACTATCTGGCTTCCCGCGGAATCGCCTGGCGAAATGTAGCTGACTATTCCACCGAAAGTGTAGCACAGCACACCTTTGCCATGCTTTTCTATCTGTTGGAAAAGCTTCACTATTACGACACTTATGTCAAAGAAGAGCATTATGTAAACGATACTCTTTTTACTCATTTTTCCGAGCATTTCCATGAACTCCACGGCATGACCTGGGGGGTCATAGGACTTGGGAATATCGGCCGCAGAGTGGCCGCCGTTGCTTCCTGCTTCGGGGCCAATGTGATCTATTATTCCGCTTCCGGCAGTCCGGCCCAGGAAGGTTATCACCAGGTAGATCTGGATACTCTGCTTTCCTGTTCCGATATTGTCTCTGTTCATGCACCCCTGAATGAATTCACAGAGAATCTGATGGATGCTGCCGCTTTTTCACGTATGAAACCGTCCGCCATTTTCCTGAATCTTGGCCGTGGTCCGATCGTAGTGGAACAGGCACTGGCAGATGCATTGAACGAAAATAAAATCGCTGCCGCCGGTCTGGACGTTCTTGCCGTAGAACCCATGAGCCCCGAAAATCCGCTCCGTTCGATCAAAGACAGCAGGAAGCTGCTGATCACCCCGCACATTGCATGGGCCAGCATCGAGGCCCGTACCTGTCTGATGGAACGGATTCTGGAACAGATCCGGGATTTCTTCCAGCTATAGCGGAAAAATATTTTCCTTCTATATGCAAAAGCTGTATGCCCCTGTGCTTCAGGTTCATACAGCCTTTTCTTTTACTTTCTTTCACTTTTCAGAAAAGTCAGCAGGACAGTCAGTATTCCTGCAAAGATACAGACATCTCCAAGATTGAAGGTAATACGGGTCACTTTCTTCCATTTCGTCTTCAGGCCAATATAATCTACGACATACTCTCTGACAAATCTATCATACAGATTACTCGCCGCGCCGGCCAGCAGACAGACATAACCGCTTTTTCGTATCCAATGTCCTTTCTGCGTCATCACCGCAGCTGCCATCCCCGTACAGAAACACATTGCTGCAGCAGAAAGCGTCTTCACCAGTTTCGGTTTCCCTTCCAGAGCATTCAATGCCAGCCCTCTGTTATGCACTCTGCGGAAAAGAACCTTTCCATCCAGTGCAGCCCGCTCTTCCCCGATTTCAAAATGGGTTTCTACATATTCTTTTATCAGAAGATCACCAATCAGAATAAGCGCGGCAAATCCCGTTGCAAACAGCAGATACATTTAGACCTCTCCTTCTTTTCCTTCCAGAGAGTCTACCAGATCTTCCAGATCCTCTTCGACCTCCTTAGCAGGCTCATGCTGCTCTTCCATTTCCTCCGGAAATACAACAGTCTCCTCTGCTTTCTCTTCGGTCTCTTCTTCAAAAATACTTTCGGATTCAAAAATATCCTCTTCCGCAGGTTCTTCTTCATTCTCTACCTTGGCACCGCAGGTCGGACAATATGCCATTCCCTTTGAAAGCGGTGTCTGGCATTCCTTGCAGAATCCCTTTCCGCGCAGTTCTACCAGCTTCTTCTCATATTCCTCTATCGCTTCCATGTGCTTCTCGATTTCTTCACAAAGCGCGGCGCAAGACGGATCTACACTTTCGCCGTCCTGATATTTTGTATACAGTATTCTTCCCATATCCTGAAATGCCTTCTCATTCTCTCTGCGAAGCATACTGATCTGACTCCGTATCTTCTGTACTTCGATCACTTCTTCTGTCTTCTTGCCAACTGTATCCGCTGCCTCTGTCAATGTATCGGCAACCCGACGCCCCAGCTGTTCCAGATCTTCCAATGTAAACTTCATTTTGACCACTCCTTTTCATTTTTCTTTTTAGTAAGTTCCCGAAACAGACTTTCCATCCTAATACCCCGGTAATGTCTCCTGTCCTCTCAGCGTAATCACCGGACCGCCTGTTCCTTCAATATAAGCACGGGTAATCGTTACCTGCCCAATATTGTCATCCTTCGGAATCTCATACATAATATCCAGCATGAATTCCTCAATAATTGCCCGAAGCGCTCTGGCTCCGGTATCTTTCTTCATCGCCTTTTCCGCAATGGCATGCAGCGCATCCTCATCAAAGTTCAGCTTCACTTCATCCAGAGCCAACAGCTTCTGATACTGCTTCAGGATTGCATTTTTCGGTTCCTTCAGAATCTGTACCAGCATATCCTCGTCCAGACCATTTAACGTAAATACAATCGGAAGACGTCCCAGGAATTCCGGAATCATTCCAAAGTTTCGCAGATCTTCCACCTCTACTTTAGAAATCAGATTCTTTTCATGGTCATATTTATCTTTCAGATCTGCAATAAATCCCATGGAAGACTGTTTATTCAGACGTTCCTTAATGATCTGTTCCAGATCCGGAAATGCACCGCCGCAGATAAACAGAATGTTCTTCGTATTCACCGTTGTGAGCGGTACCATTGCATTCTTACTGTTTGCTCCTACCGGTACCTCTACTTCAGCCCCTTCCAGAAGCTTCAACATACCCTGCTGTACGCTTTCTCCGCTGACATCTCTCTGATTCGTATTCTTTTTCTTGGCAATCTTGTCAATCTCATCGATGAAAATAATTCCCTGCTCCGCTTTCTCCACATCGTTGTCCGCTGCAGCCAACAGCTTGGATACCACGCTTTCGATATCATCTCCGATATAACCGGCCTCGGTAAGTGAAGTCGCATCTGTAATCGCAAGCGGCACATCCAACAGTTTCGCCAGTGTCTTCACCAGATACGTCTTACCGCTTCCGGTCGGCCCTATCATCAGCATATTGGACTTCTCAATCTCTATTTCATCCATAGTGTCGGTCGCTACCCGCTTATAATGATTATATACGGCTACGGATATTGCCTTTTTGGCATACTCCTGCCCCACCACATACTCGTCCAGCTTCGCCTTGATCTTATGCGGAGCCGGAATCTTCTTCAGATCCAAAGCAGGTTCTTTTTTATCTTTCGGTTTCTTCTTCTTTACCTTCTGCTGCTGTGGAATCATATTTTCCAGATCAGACATATTCAGCACCTGTACTCCTGGTATATTCATCAGCTGACTAAGATCAATCTGCCCATGGTTCATCATATCAAAGCTTTTTTGCATACAATCCGAACAAACGCACATATGTGTCGGCAATTCGATCATTTTTCCTGCGATACTCTCCGGACGGTGGCACAGGAAGCAAACCTTCTCATACTCTCCTGTATCATCGGACTTCTTTTCCACATTCCCGGTATCTGCGACCTCTGTATCCTCTATCTCTTCTACCTCATTGCTTTCTACATAATCCTGTTCTGACACTTCATCAACCACCCTTCTTATGTATGACATCATTATACAGTAGGAAATGAAGTCCGTAAAGTGAAGTTTTTCTAAAAAAACTGCCGCACGAGCTCTACTCATGCAGCAGTTTCTTCGTCTTCTGAAAACTTTCTTTACAGCACCTTTGCGATCATCGCTTCTGTCTGTGCTTCGCTCATCAGACCGGTATTCTGTACCTTGACTTCTCCGTTCTGAATGATCACAACCGTCGGAATACTGAAGATCCGGTATTTTCTGGCCAATTCTCTTTCCTCGTCCACATTTACCTTTCCGATCTTCACTTTTCCTTCATACTTCGGTGCTACTGCTTCCAAAACCGGGCCGAATGCCTGGCATGGTCCGCACCACTCTGCCCAGAAATCCACCAGTACCGGGATATCGGACTGTAATACCTCCTGTTCAAATGTCTGATTTGTAAAATGTAATACTGCCATCTCAGCTCCTCCTTACTATCATTAATTTTTTATTAGCTTTCACATAATTTCAGGAATTCATCCTCGGAAATCACCGGTATACCAAGTTCTCTTGCCTTCTTATTCTTGGATGAAGTCGATTCTGTATCATTATTAATTAAATAATTCGTCTTACTGGTTACGGAACCTGTGACCTTGCCTCCCAGGCTCTCTACCTTCTCTTTTATTTCATTCCGGTTGGCAAAATGATGTACGCTTCCCGTTACTACGAAATTCATCCCTTTAAATATCTGATTACCGGTTTCTTCTTTTTCTCCCGGCACCGTCAACTCTTTCATCAGCCGTTCCACCCGCTCTACATTGACCGGATTTCTAAAGTGTTCTGCAACAGCTCCTGCAATCACCGGGCCGATACCATCGATCTGTGCAAGCTCCTCTTCCGAAGCCGTAAAAATTTTCTCCAGATCATACTGAAGCTCCCGGCAGATCAGCTTGGCATTCGCCAGTCCGACCCCTGCAATTCCCAGTCCATACAGTACCCTTGGGAGTGTTGTTGTCCGCGCCTTCTCTACACTGGCCATCAGATTCTGATAAGACTTTTCCCCAAATCCTTCCATACCGCGGATCTCATCTGCATATCGATCCAAATGAAAAATATCTGCGAATTCCCGGATATATCCATGCCCGATAAATTTCTCCAGCGTTGCCTCTGAAAGTCCGTCAATATTCAGGGCATCCCTGCTGACAAAGAGTGCAAATGCTTTCAGATGCTTTGCCTGGCAATCCGGATTCGTACAGTATAAGGTTTTCGTTCCGGACAGCTGCCGGATCTGTGTCTCTCCTCCACAGACCGGACAGGCTTTCGGGATATCTTTGACTCCGCTGCGTGTCAGATTCTCCGCAATCTGCGGGATAATCATATTCGCCTTATAAACCTGAATAGTGTCACCGATTCCCAGCTCCAGTTCTTCCATAATACTGATATTATGCACACTGGCCCGGCTGACTGTCGTCCCTTCCAGCTCCACCGGTTCAAATATGGCTACCGGATTGATCAGACCGGTTCTGGACGGAGACCATTCAATCTCTTTCAATGTTGTTTCCCGTAGCTCATCTGCCCATTTGAATGCAAAAGAATCTCTGGGAAACTTTGCCGTCCGGCCCAGTGACTGTCCATAGGCAATGTCGTCATAGGTCAGAACCAGCCCATCCGATGGAAAATCATTCTCTACAATTTTCTTAGAAAACCATTCTACTTCCTCCGCAATCGTCTCCGCGGTTACTTCATGGTATTCTACCACCTCAAATCCCTGTGCTTTCAGCCATTCCATCTGATTCTTCCTGGAATTTCCAAAATCTATATCCGCCGCCTGTACCAGTGTAAATGCAAAAAACTTTACCTTCCGTCTTGCCGTCACTTCATTATTCAATTGACGGACACTGCCGCTGCAAAGATTTCTGGGATTCTTATATTTCGCATCCACATCTTCAATCTCTGCATTAATCCGTTCAAACTCACGGTAACCAATCACTGCCTCGCCGCGCAGAATCAGCTCGCCGGTATAAGCGATCTTAAGCGGAATATTCTGAAATACACTGGCATTATTCGTTACAACCTCTCCGACTTCGCCATTTCCACGGGTAACCGCCTTATACAGAGCGCCGTCCCGGTAGGTCAGCACGATCGTAAGTCCGTCCAGCTTCCAGGAAATCAAAGCCTTCTGATGTCCCAGAAATTCCCTGAGCCGATCCACATCCTTCGTCTTATCCAGTGACAGCATCGGGCTCTCGTGCCGCTCCTTCGGGAGCTCACTCACTACTTCATAGCCTACATGCGCCGTCGGGCTGGCCGCCAGCGTAATCCCCAGCTCCTTTTCCAGTTCCACAAGCTCATCATACAGCTGATCGTATTTCTGATTACTCATAATCTCCGCTGCTTCCTGATAATACGCCCGTCCAGCCTCATTTAGAAGGGTGACCAGTTCTTCCATCCTTCTTCTCTTCTCTACCATCTGTTTCCACTCCGTTGCTTTTCCTTTTTCTTATCGCTTTTCTGCAGTTTACTGAGCCTTCTGTGAATCTCTCTCTGTTCACAGACTGCTTTTTCGTCCATAACCGGGGCATTGGAAGAATTTCTGATCCGGGCAAAAAGCTCTGCCAGCTCCTCCTCCGTCAGCTCCCGATACGCTCCCGTCTGCAGATCTCCCAGCTCAATATTCATGATCCGCACCCTCTTCAGTGCCGCAACATGATATCCCAATGCCTCACACATCCTGCGTATCTGTCGGTTCAGCCCCTGTGTCAAAATGATCCGGAACTTATATTTTCCTGTCTTTTCCACTGTACAGGACCTTGTTATGGTATCCAGAATGTGCACCCCACCGGCCATTGCCCGGCAGAACGCATCCGTCACAGGCTTGTCTACCGTCACTTCATATTCCTTCTCGTGCCGGTTGCCGGACCGCATCATTTTATTGATCACATCACCCTGATTCGTCATCAGAAGCAGTCCCTCAGAATCCTTATCCAGACGTCCTATATAAGTAATCCGCACCGGATAATTCAGGAAACGGATAATACTATCCCTCTCCCTTTTTTCTTCCGTACAAACGATTCCCACCGGCTTATTCACCGCCAGAAAAACCGGTTGTTCCTGCGCCTGCACGATCTTTTTCCCGACCCGTACCTCCTGCTCCTCACTGACACTCATGCCAACCTGCGCCGTTCTCCCGTCCACCGTCACTCTTCCCTCCGCAATCAGCCTGTCCGCCTCTCTCCGCGAACATACCCCCGACTGCGCCAGAAACTTATTCAGACGTATCTGTCCCATCCTCTTCCTCCCCAACTTTCCTTTCTCCATCATACTGTTTCCTCAAAAAAAAGTCAACGCATAGATGCAATCCCCCCAAGATTCTGGTATAATGTACACGCAAAGCATAAGCCATGCAAAATCATCTAAAAGAAGCAGCGTTGTGCTCGCACATAAGCAGCTTCTTTTAGATGATTTTATAGGGCGCAGCCCGTGACCGAAATGCGCTCCGCGCATTGAGGCTACATGGCTTATGCCCCCAGACCATTCCAGGTCCCAGGCTCACCCTACACCCCGAGGCCAGCGCAGCGTC
>DNJM01000059.1:1157-3579 GCA_003489085.1 Lachnospiraceae bacterium | reverse complement strand
AGGCCAGCGCAGCGTCGCCGAGGTCCACCCACACTACCTTCAGAAAGGAGACTACCACCCATGATTGCTCTGGAAATATCCGACATCAAAGAATGCATGGCACATCTGCTCATCAAAGATACATTTGACCGCTTTCATTTTATTTCCGGAAGCATCACTACCTTCAATACCTTTCAGATGGATGGCTATCTTCATAAGGATTTCTTCGATACGGAGGAGCTTTCCGCCCTTCCGCCGGAAGAAAACTTTTCCTTATGGAAAGACCTGCGGGGCTACTGCTTTTCTCTGATCAAAGGCAGGAAAACGCCATTGGAATTTCAGTTTGTATTCTGTCTTTCCCAAAGTAATATAGAGAATGTCATCCGAAATGAAGGACTATCCGTTCGCCCGCAGGATGTACAGGGACTGTATCTGAATTTCCACTATACACAGAAAAAGCTGATCTGCACCACCGGGACTTCCTTCAAGGGCTTTTGCCTGGATAAATCACTGGAACATACCTGGGATCATATGGCTCGGGTATTTTTCCGCCGGCATGAAATCACTGCTGCTGTGATTTAATCTGTTTTTAACTGTAAATGCCGGTGTCCGGGTGCAAAAGGATCACATGGTACACCAGCGCTGACTTAAATAATAATGAAAGAAAGAGGAACAACACTATGAGAAAAACCAAAATTATCTGCACACTGGGTCCTTCCACTGACAAAGAGGGTGTTCTCGAATCTCTGATTCTGGAAGGCATGAATGTTGCCCGCTTTAATTTTTCACATGGCACGCATGAAGAGCAGAAAGCACGGCTGGAGCTTTTAAAAGAGCTTCGGCAAAAACATAATAAGCCGATCGCTGCTCTGCTTGATACCAAAGGCCCCGAAATCCGGATCGGCTGCTTTGAACATGACAGCATCATTCTGGAAGAAGGTCAGACCTTTACACTGACGTCAGAAGAGATTTCCGGTACGCAGGGAAGGGTAACCATTACCTATAAAGACCTGTATCAGGATGTTAAGGTCGGGGACGCCATTCTGATCGATGATGGCCTGATCGGGATGGAAGTCACAGACATCATCGGATCCGATATCGTATGTATCGTGAAAAATGGCGGTAAGATTTCCAACCGCAAGGGAGTCAATGTCCCCGGTGCTCACCTTTCCATGGAATTTATCAGTCCGAAGGATGCCGACGATATTCTATTCGGAATTCAAGAAGGGTTTGATTTTATCGCTGCCTCCTTTACCCGTACAGCGCAGGATGTACGCGATATCCGCAAGCTGCTTGCAGAACATGGCGGCAGCAACATCAACATCATTGCCAAGATTGAAAATCAGGAAGGTGTTGACAACATCGACGAGATCATTGAAGCTGCTGACGGTATTATGATTGCCCGCGGTGATATGGGTGTGGAAATCCCACTTGAAGATGTACCGGTTATCCAGCAGGATCTTATTCAGAAAGTATATCGGGCAGGCAAGCAGGTCATCACAGCTACACAGATGCTGGACTCCATGATAGTTCATCCGCGTCCAACCCGTGCGGAAACAACTGACGTTGCAAATGCCATTTATCAGGGCACCAGCGCCATCATGCTGTCCGGCGAAACCGCTGCCGGTATGTACCCGGTAGAAGCCCTGAAAACCATGGTTCGTATTGCAGTCCGCATGGAAAGCAATATCGACTATAACGAATTATTCCGTACTACCAAGAGAAATGATGCTCCGGATATGACCAATGCAATCTCTCATGCAACCTGCATGACAGCAATTGATCTGAAGGCCAAAGCCATTCTGGCTGTCAGCGTTACCGGCCGCACCGCACGCATGATTTCCAAGTACCGTCCGGAGTGCCTGATTGCAGGCTGCAGCACCTCGGAACAGGTCTGCCGCCAGTTAAATATGTCCTGGGGTATATTCCCGATGCATGTCAAGGAAGAATACAGCTCCGAGATTCTCTGTCTGAGAGCCGCAGAAGCCGCACAGAAAAACGGACTGGTTGAAGATGGCGATATTGTTGTTTTCACTGCCGGAGTTCCTCTCGGAAAGCCAGGCAAAACGAACCTGATCCGCGCATGTGTCATCGGGGAAATCTAAAACTGCAAAAGCACAGCCATAGAGCCTTCCGGCTCTGACAGCTGTGCTTTTTTATTTCTTCACCTTTTCAGTTTGTAAGTCACTTCTATTTCGTCAGGCGCATCATGATATCATTGCTTCTTGCGATGAATTTCGTCATGCTTTCCGGTGACAGCTGTGTGTTGCTGAGTACTGCCAGATCATATAACTGCTGACAGATCATAGCCGTTGTTTCACCTTCGTGATGCTCCAGCACATATTTTACAAGCGGATGATTTGCATTCAATGTAAGCGTGTATTCCGGTTTGAACATATCCTCGTTCATTCCGTACATATTGTACATCTTCATCATTTCCTGC
>DNJM01000059.1:559-898 GCA_003489085.1 Lachnospiraceae bacterium | reverse complement strand
GTACATCTTCATCATTTCCTGCATTCTTCTGGATTCTTCTGCAACAGTAACCATAGAAGCAACTTCGCTGTTTTTCAGTTTCTCCAGCTTTACATCCAGCTTGTCATTGCCAAGTGCCTTGCGGAATACCTCCATAATCTCGTCCCGCTGCTTCTTCACTGCTTCCTTATCTTCCTCAGATACTTCTTCTTTAAATGTATCGGTGATATCTGCATCAATCCGCTGGAATTTCACATTTTTATTTCTCTGCTCCAGCTGAGAAATAAATGCGGAATCAATATTGTGTGTCAGAATCACAGCATCCAGATTCTCCCTGCGGAACATATTGATATACTGGCT
>DNJM01000059.1:0-247 GCA_003489085.1 Lachnospiraceae bacterium | reverse complement strand
ATACTGGCTCTGCTGCTGTTCATCTGTTACATAGTAGATCGTTGTTTTGATCTCTTCCACCGTATTATCGTCCGGGTTCTCGTCCTTCTTTTCATTTGTCTCTACTACGGAGCCGCCGTTCTCTTCGATGCACTCCTTCAGAGTCAGGTACTTATGATTCAGGTTCTTAAACAGGATATAGTCGCTCATCTTATCACAGAACTTCTCATCCTTCAGACAGCCGAATTTGATAAATGGACTGATATCA
>DNJM01000162.1:1239-6646 GCA_003489085.1 Lachnospiraceae bacterium | reverse complement strand
CGCCGTTTTGTACGCATTACTTTCGAACATTCATTTACACCTTGCGGTGATGTGAAAGGAAAAGAGCGGATAGAGGAAAAGATCGGAAAAGGAGGTTACAGGAATGTGGTCAGTAAGTACAAAAGAGAAGAAAGAGCTGTTCCAGGAAGCAGCCCAGGGAAAATGGTGACATTTATCACATCAGAATCTGACATTTGACACTGCAAAAGGAAAGATAAAAACGGTATACTGAAAGCGGTAAAAACGAGGGCAGGATATCAGAAATGGATGTTCGGCCGGGAAGGATAAGGAAATGGATACGATCGTGAGTATAGAAAATCTGGTCAAACGATATGGAGATGTACTGGCGCTGGATCATTTGAATCTAAAGATTCAAAAAGGGGAAATCTTCGGGCTGCTTGGACCGAATGGGTCGGGGAAAACGACAGCAATGCATTGTCTGATGGCATTGCTGCGGTATGATAAAGGACAAATCCGGGTTTTTGGTGAAGAGATGCGGCCGGATCAGTATGAAAATAAGCGCCGGATTGGTGTGGTACTGCAGAATGTAGCTGTATTTGAAGTATTTACCGTGGAAGAGAATATAGATTATTTCTGTGGACTGTATGTGGCAGAGAAAAAGGCACGGCAGCAGATGGTAGAGGAGGCAATTGCTTTTGCAGGATTGGGAAATTATCGGAAAAAGAGGGCTGGGCAGCTTTCCGGCGGTCTGCTTCGTCGGTTAAATCTGGCCTGCGGTATGGCACACCGTCCGGAGCTTTTGATTCTGGATGAGCCGACAGTGGCGGTTGACCCGCAAAGTCGGAATCATATTCTGGAAGGCATCCGGGAGCTGAACCGTAAAGGAACTACGGTTATTTATACTTCACATTATATGGAAGAGATAGAGCGGCTCTGTACCAGGATTGCCATTTTGGATCATGGCCGCTGCATTGCAAAGGGAACCGTAGAGGAATTAAAAAGGATGATCAAAGCCGGAGAAACAGTGGTTTTGGAGGCGATTCTTTTGACGGAGGAACAGCTTGGAAGAATAAGGAGACTGCCGGATGTATTGCAGGTGCAGTATCAGGAGCAGGTGCTGCGGGTACGATTTTCAAAAGCCGGGTGTCATTTACTGCCGCTGCTGGGATATCTGCAGAAGGAGCAGGTGGTATTCGGTCAGGTGTTTTCTGAGCGGCCGACACTGAATGATGTTTTTCTGGAACTGACCGGAAGAGAATTGAGAGAACAGTAGGGAGGAGAAAAGATGCTTCGATTGATTCGCTATGATCTGCTGCAGGCTGTCCGGGAAAAGGCAGTACTTTTCTGGATGCTTGCTTTTCCGATATTGCTGGGATTTCTGTATCATATATCTGTCAGCAGCCAATTCCGGGCAGCTGGAGATACTCTTGCAGTGCAGGCGGGAGCGGAAGGATTCCGTTATGTGAAGGAGGTGTCCTTCAACGGTCATTCTTTCAGTGGTATGGAGACCTGCTTCTTTGCACTGATTGGCATGACTTGTCTGTATGGAGGTATTTTGGGGAGAAACCATGCTGCGGAGCTGCAGGCCAATCTGTCAGCTTTGGGGGCAAGGAACAGTATCAGCCCTGTGCCGTGGATGCGGATGCTTCTGGCAAAAATGCTGTCCGGAATCCTGGTAACCACCTGCTGTGCAGGGGCTGTAACGGGTTTTCTGGCTTATGTGACCGGGGATATCCGGATTGATGGAGCAGAAGGCTGGGTCATGCTGATTTGTTTGATGGGATCTGCGATTGGGACGGCTTTTGGTATAGCAATAGGCAGTATCGGTAAATGGAGCCGCGAGGTGAAGAGTGTTCTGCACTCCCTTCTGTCTATGGCAATGGCTGTGTTGGCAGGACTGATTGCGGCGGATGGCAGCTATCGGCTTCGCCAGTATGCGCCGATTCTTGACCGAATGAATCCGGCGGCAGTGATTTCAGATGCATTTTATTGTGTTTGTATCTATGAGAATCCAGGTCAGCTGGGACAGGACCTGCTGATTCTTGGCGGCATGATTGTACTGTTGCTGGGAGCGGTATATTTCGGAATCAGGAGGACGGGTTATGACAGTATTTAAGGGATACCTGAGAAGCGCCTGGCACTTACGGACTGTACTTTTGCAGTATGCAGTAATGTATCTGATACTGACTTTTCTTATGGTAGGAAATGTGGTGACTGTATCAGAAGAGGCAGGCGGCGAGGCCGGGATACATATTACGGTAGTAGATGCGGACGATAGTGTGCTTTCGCGGGCGCTGTGTGATGCCTGTTCAGCCTGGAATCAGGTGACTGTGATGAGAAGCCAGGAAGAGGACAGGCTGCAGGAAGAGCTGTATTATGGCAGTATGGATGCGGTAGTACAGATTCCGAGAGGATTCCAGGAACAGTTTTTGGATGCACAGGACGGGACCGCTGTCAGCATGACAGGCCGGGCGGAGAGCATACGCTTTCAAAGACTGAAAAGGGACGTGGAGCAATATCTGCTGCAGATCCGGCAGCAGATGGATGCAGGAGAAACATTGGCTGATGCGGCAGCGAATGGACCGTTCATTCTTCTGCCCGAAGAAAAGAAGGAAGAAGAGGCGGAAGAAGAAAATATGGTATTGACAGCTGTGATTCGTTATCTGCCATATCCGATTCTGTCGATGCTTTGTTTTCTTCTTGGATATGTGGTAAGAGAATATCAAAAGCCGGAGATACGTGACCGGCTCGCCTTAGGCGCCATGAGTCAGAAACGGCAGTGGCTGGAGCAGTTATTGGCATTTCTGGTGGTTGGATTCTTGCTTTTCCTGCTTCTGCTGACAGTGTTATCCTGTATCAGCGGAGGGGTATTCTTAAAGCAGCCATATTGGTACTATCATGTGCTGAATCTGTTTTGTATGATTCTGGTCGGACTGGCACTGGCATTTCTGGTTGGTGTCACAGGAGAGAAAGCAGATGCCATGGATGGGATGGTTAATGTAATCATTGTCAGTATGTGCTTTCTGGGAGGAGTGATTCTGCCGGAAGAATATCTGGGTGCACCGCTTCGACGGTTGGCACATTATTTCCCCACCTACTGGTACGAGAAGACGGCAGAAATGCTGGCAGCCGGCAGGCTTTCAGGTCAAATGACCATGGAAATCGTGAACAGCTTCCGGATGCAGGTTCTGATGGCAGCGGCTATTGCAGCAGCAGCCCTCGCTCTGGGGAAAATGAAGCGGCAGAGGAGTTAGGCAGTGAGAAAAATGTACCACATTCTAAAAATGTTCTTTCTTCTTTTCCTTAGGCATGGTATAATAACGAAAGACACGGTATGATGTCCGAAAAAATGGCGGAAAATGTATGTTTTCCGCCGTTTTGTACGCATTACTTTCGAACATTTATTTGCGCTTTTCGATGAAGTGGAAGGAAAGGAGCAGATGGGAGAAAAAAACGGAAAAGGAGGTTACAGGAATGTGGTCAGTAAGTACAAAAGAGAAGAAAGAGCTGTCCCAGGAAGCGGCTCAGATTGATTGGAAGGATTTTTACCGGAGAGTGCTTGCGCTGGTGATTCCCATGGCGCTGCAGAATTTAATCAACGTCGGTGTAACCGCAGCCGATGTATTTATGTTGGGAAAGCTTGGAGAAACGGCTCTGTCCGGGGCGTCTCTGGCAGGACAGGTTCAGTTTATTATGACACTGGTTTTCTTCGGACTGACATCCGGAGCCACAGTACTGACAGCGCAGTATTGGGGAAAGGGAGACCGGAAGACTATTGAGAAGATTCTTGGAATGGCGATGAAATTCAGCCTGATTACAGCAGCGATATTTACTGCAGCGGCGTTTTTGATCCCGGAAACCTTGATGCATATTTATACTTCGGAGCCGGATGTGATAGCGGAGGGAGTGAAATATCTCCGGATTGTCGGCTGGTCTTATCTGTTTATGGCATTTACGCAGGTATATTTGAATATTATGCGGAGTATTGAAAAAGTGGTGATTGCCACAGTGGTATATAGTGTATCTTTAGGAGTAAATGTCTGTATCAATGCGGTATTGATTTTCGGTCTGTTTGGCTTTCCGAAGATGGGGATCATAGGTGCGGCGATCGGTACATTGGCAGCCCGGGTCGCAGAGCTGCTGATTGTGGTCTGGTATGCATCTGTAAAGAATAAGATCATTCATATCCGGCTGCGGTATCTTCTGCGGAGTGATAAAATCCTGCTGAAGGACTTTATGGTATATGCATTGCCGGTAGTGTTGAATGAGATGATGTGGGGACTTGGTTCTTCTGCAAATACGGCTGTGATAGGCCATCTGGGAAGTGCAGCGGTAGCCGCCAATTCCGTAGCACAGGTAGCGCGTCAGCTGGCAACGGTAGTGGCATTTGGTATCTGTAATGCAACGGCAGTGTATCTGGGAAAAACAATCGGAGAGAAAAAATACGGTCTGGCAAAAATCTATGCGAAGAAGTTTATCCGGTTAAGTCTGATTACGGGAGGATTGGGGGCAGCGGTGATTCTGTTGTCCACACCGGTGATTAATCATACGATGTCCTTGACTGTACAGGCACAGTCGTATTTAAGCTTTATGTTCTTTGTCATGTCCTATTTTACTGTAGCACAGGCGCTGAATACAACATTGGTAGTCGGCATCTTCCGTTCCGGAGGGGATACCCGGTTCGGTCTGGCACTGGATGTCAGTACGATGTGGGGATGCTCTATTTTGTTGGGAGCGGCAGCGGCATTTCTGTTTAATGCACCGGTGCAGATTGTTTATATGCTGCTGATGAGCGATGAAGTCATCAAAGTTCCGTTGACATTAAAGCGGTTTTTCAGCTATAAATGGCTGAAGGATGTTACCAGGGATTTCTGATCCGGGAGATTGCAAGAGGGAGATACTCTATGGTATAATGGACAGGTGCTATAATAGATACAGACATTTGCCGGGAAGGTAGTGTCCGATTCCGGTGATATAAAATGAATAATGAAACAGAGGGTGATAATATGGCAGAAGAAAACAAGAATGGCTGCAGCCCGGAAGGGTGTGCAAATTGTGAGCATGCCGCAACATGCGGCAGTAAGCCAATTCCCAAAGAACCGGCAAATCCATTTTCCGATGTGAAGAAGATCATTGGAGTTGTCAGCGGCAAAGGCGGAGTTGGGAAATCTATGGTAACGGCTTCCATCGCAAGAGAGCTGCGGAGAAAAGGCTACAGTGTAGGAATTATGGATGCAGATATCACAGGACCATCTATTCCTAAAATGTATGGTATCCATGGACATGCAAATGGCACGGAGGCAGGTATTCTGCCGGCAGATGCAGAAGATGGAACCCGTATTATGTCTATCAACCTGCTTCTGGAATCGGAAGAGGATCCGGTTATCTGGAGAGGACCGATCATTGCAGGCGTAGTAAAGCAGTTCTGGACGGACGTTGTCTGGGG
>DNJM01000162.1:0-931 GCA_003489085.1 Lachnospiraceae bacterium | reverse complement strand
GCCGGGAACCGGTGATGTGCCGCTTACGGTCTTTCAGTCATTGCCGATCGACGGTGTGGTTATCGTTACTTCTCCGCAGGATCTGGTACGGATGATTGTGAAGAAGGCCTACAATATGGCTAAGAAAATGAATATACCGGTGCTGGGTGTAGTAGAGAATTACAGCTATCTGGTATGTCCGGACTGTGGAAAGAAAATATCCGTATTCGGCGAGAGCCATATTGATGAGATAGCAGAAGAGCTTGTCATTCCGGTGCTGGCCAGAATACCGATCGATACGAAGCTGGCGGAATATGTAGAAGCAGAGCGGTTCTGGCAGGTAGAGAACACATATCTGGATGGAATTGCAGAAAGATTATAAAAGAAAAGGATAATGGGAAATTGCAGGAATCGCATTGCGTGCAGAAAACTGGACGTTGGTGCGATTCTTTTTTTCTTTTTTATATTGCATATATCGAACATATGTGCTAATATATGAATACAAACATATGTTCTACACAAATGTGACTTGAAACTGCTATATAAAGAAGGAATTGAAAATGGAGATTCAAAAACAGATTACCGTATATGAAAAGCTGAATATCTTATCGGATGCAGCGAAATATGATGTGGCATGTACTTCCAGTGGAACAGAACGGAAAGGCGATGGAAAAGGAATAGGCAACTGCGTAAAAAGTGGTATCTGCCACAGCTTTTCGGCAGATGGACGCTGCATTTCGCTTTTAAAGATTCTTTTTACGAATGAATGTATTTATGATTGCAAGTATTGCATTAATCGCGCCTCTAATGATGTCAGGCGGACTTCTTTTACTCCGGATGAAGTCTGTATGCTGACGATTGAATTCTATCGGAGAAATTATATTGAAGGGCTGTTTTTGAGTTCAGGTATTTTAAAAAGTCCAGATTATACGATGGAATTGCTGTATGCGAC
>DNJM01000156.1:11857-12044 GCA_003489085.1 Lachnospiraceae bacterium | reverse complement strand
ACGATAATTCATGATCTCCCATACGCAGATAATATCTTTTTCCGCTAACAGATGTTTCATGGCCTGACAATCAATGATGCCCCCGGTAGTCTCCAGATTCTGACTGGTGGAGGGAACGCTGCTGGGAATGCCATAATAGATATCAATGGGGGATTCCTCCGCAGCCTGGATCATTTCCAGAATACCG
>DNJM01000156.1:11384-11518 GCA_003489085.1 Lachnospiraceae bacterium | reverse complement strand
TTCCAGAATACCGCGGATTCCCTTTACATTCGCCATTTCATGAGGTTCAGAAACAATGGTTGTCACTCCGCAGCCAGACAGACAGTGTCCGAAAGGACCGGGAGTCATCATGGAGCTTTCGATATGCATATGAG
>DNJM01000156.1:10703-11082 GCA_003489085.1 Lachnospiraceae bacterium | reverse complement strand
CGATATGCATATGAATATCAATAAGCCCCGGCAGCATATAGAGCCCCTGCGCATCAAGGATCTTCTCAGAAGAAATACAGTCGGAATACTCCCGGTCTATATAATAAAACTTTTTATCCTGTATATATACATTGCCTGGAAGGAAACGCTTCAGGTAAGAGTTGAATACCAGAGCATTTTTTATCAATAAAGAAGTATGTTCCATTGGAGTGGCCTTTCTTATTAAATGATACTATAGAAATACAGCATACACACAGCTACGAGTACATACATAACCGGAGAAATCTTTTTCACCTTACCGGAAGCGATTTTCAGGATCAGATATACCGGAAGTGCTGCACAGATACCATTTGCAATATTGTTTGCAAAGATGGTAAAG
>DNJM01000156.1:4857-10444 GCA_003489085.1 Lachnospiraceae bacterium | reverse complement strand
ATATTGTTTGCAAAGATGGTAAAGGTAACGCAGACAAATGCCGGAACATATTCCGTGATATCGGAGTAATCAATATTTTTCATGCCGCTTAACATATTGATACCGATGTAAATGAGAACAGGTGCTGTTGCAGCAGAAGGAATGATCAGCGCAACAGGTGCGAAAAATAAAGCGAGTGCAAAGCAGATGCTGGTAAATACAACGGTCAGACCTGTTTTTCCGCCTGCTTCCACGCCGGCAGAAGATTCCAGATAAGTGGTCATACTGGGCATTCCAAATAAAGCGCCGAAACTGGTGGCAATTGCATCCACTTTAAAACAGCGGTCTATGCCAGGCAGGTTTCCATCTTTGTCCAGATATCCTGCTTTTGCACCTACACCAAGAACGGTTCCGAAGGTTGAGAAGAAGTCAGGAACAAACAGAGCGATTAAAAATGGTATGTAAGCGAAATCCAGAGCACCCAGAAAATCTATGTTCATAAACTGTGTGCTGATATTAGCCGGAAAGGATACAATGTTTTCCGGAAGCTTTGTCACGCCGAAAGGAATTCCAATCAGGGTGGTCAGAAGGATGGTAAGGATCATTCCGCCTGGTACGTTTCTTACTTTCATGATAAGCAGAATAAGAAATCCGATGACACAGACAATGACGGATGCAGAAGACAGCTGACCAAATGCCAGCGTATTTTTATCTGCATTTGCAACGATCAGGCCACAGCTTTTTGCACCCAGAAGTGCAATAAAAAGACCGATACCTGCACTGACAGCGTGTTTCAGACTGACAGGGATGACGCGGACAACGGCTTCTCTTAATCCAAGGAAGGAAATTAAGATAAACAGGATACCGCTCCAGAAGATGACTCCGGCGGCAATGGGTGCGGAGATTCCTTCATTGGAAATCATGGAAGCCACGATACCTACGCTTCCCAGACCGGGAGCCAGTGCGAACGGACGATTCGTATAGAGCGCCATTGCGCAGCTTGTGAGAATGATCAGCATTACCATAACGGTGAGCATGACGTGCTTATCCAGTCCGGCTCCGCCTAAGATGTTAGGAACAGTTGCCAGAACATACGCCATGGTAACAAAGGTGGTCAGCCCGGCAAGAAATTCTGTCTTAACAGTTGTGTGAAATTGGGACAGTTTAAACTGTTTTTCAAGAAATTGTTTCATTTTGCTCTCCTTTTCATTTGCAAAGTTGCTTCTTTCTGTCATTCATTGTATGATGAGGAGAGAAAAAAGTCTAATTTCAATTATTCATAGAAAGTATGCCATTTGTTTATAGTTGAGAATCGGGAAGGAGAAAAAGATGAATATACAAGAATTGAATTATATCATGTGTATTGCAAAGCATCGAAACCTGACAAGAGCCGCACAGGAATTGTATGTTTCTCAGCCCACACTGAGCAAATGCCTTCAGAAACTGGAACGGGATCTGGATGGGAAATTATTCAGCAGAAGCGGAAATTGTTATACACCTACGTATCTGGGAAAGCGTTATATGGAATATGCCAGAAAAATGCTGGAAGTAAACCAGGATTGGGAGAAGGAGCTGCTGGATATTCAGGCGTGCAAGAAAGGAGAGCTGAATATCGCATTGCCGCTGATGAGAAGTTCGTGTATCGTGCCCGATGTCCTGCCTGTATTTCATGAAAAATATCCGGATGTAAAAGTGAATTTTCTGGAAGAAACATATGCGATTCAGGAACGGCTGCTTTTGGATGATCAGTTGGATTTTGCCGTGTTTAATGAGGCACATCCTCATCCGAATCTGGTTTATGAGGTGCTTGCGAATGAGGAAGTTCTGTTGATGCTTTCTCCGCATCATCCGCTGGCGAAGCAGGGGATAGAGCGAGAGGGATGCAGATATCCGTGGATTGATCTGAAGCTTTTGGAAAAGGAGCCATTTATCCTTCATTTTCCGGATCAGACAACGGGAAGGATTGCGTTGGAATTATTTGAAGCATATGGAATACAGCCGCCGGTTCCTTTTCATACCAGAAATTCACAGGCCTGTGCCATCCTGGCTTACCAGGGATTGGGAGCCTGCCTGATTCCGGAAAATTATGTAAAAAGTATGAAGTTTGATCCTTTGCCGACCTGTTTTTCTGTTGGTGACGGAGGGGTGTTCAGTACACTTACCATTGCGTATCGGAGAGGCGCATACCTGCCCTCCTATGCCAGAGACTTCATAAAAATCGCACAGGAAAAACAAATGGGGATATAAAAACTCTCCTCTAAAGAAAAATCGCTGAGGCCGTGAGACTTCAGCGATTTTATGGGACCTATTTTACAGTCCCTTGTGTATTACTAAGAAGAAAAAATGAAGGTTGTCAAATTATTCCAGTACGAGACTGCCTGTAATTTCCGTAGCTTCTTCTTCGACTGGTTCTGCAGCTGGCTTTGCCACCCGCTTTTTGAATACGATGCTTCCGAGCAGTCCGGCTGCGATACCGCCAAGGATAGCGAATGCCAGGGCACAAACTACATTTACCGGGCTATTGAAAGCGAACGGTGCCAGAAGACCAGGAATCGGGGATGCCGTACCAGGTGCATCGTTTACAATATGGAAGACGGCTGCGGAGATGCCTGCCAGTCCGCCGCCCAGGAAATTGGAGCAGTAGATCGGAATCGGGTTGGCTGTAATAATCGGAGCCTGTGTCAGAGGTTCCAGCATAACTGCAATGACATTTCCCTTATCACCCAGTTTCAGGCGGGAGAAGATCAGGCCATTTGTGAAAGATCCGCCGACACATGCAATGGCTGCAATTCCCATTGCAAGTCCCTTTAAGCCGAGCATAGCGGTCAGAGCCATGGAACTAAGCGGGGAGGTACAGATCATTTTCATAATGCCGCCCAGTAAGAAGCCCATAACGATCGGGGACTGTTCTGCTGCTGCGGTAATGGTTCCACCGATTTTTACCAGTGTGGCATTGACTGCCGGATCCACTGCGATTGCTGTAAAGCGTGCCAGCGGTGCAATCGCCAGAGCACCAACGATAATATTTAATCCTTCCGGAAGCTTCTTTTCCAGAATCGGGGAAACCAGACCTACAATATATCCAGCGATAAATCCAGGCAGAATACCGTATCCGCCGCAGGCAACACCGGCGGTAATTGCCAGTACCGGATTCGCACCCATGCTAAGCGGAACTGCGATGGCTGCTGCAACACCGCCGAGGCTTCCGGAGGTTCCTCCCAGTGTCTGGAAGAATTCCAGATTGAAAAGATCACCGGTAATGTATTTGTGCACTGCTTCTATCAGAAATGTTGCAATAGCAGCATTTGCCATGCCGCTCATAGCGAGAGAGCCCTTAGGCATTTTCATGCTGAATAGAGAGAAGCCAGCCAGCGTCAGTAACAATAATCCTACACCTGAAAGAATCGTCATCATAACTCATGTCTCCTTATTTTCTTAAATGCATTTCACTGTTTTCTTGATGGGTTTACTATATCTGCCGGGTTTCAAAAAATTACAAGTGGTTTCAAGAAAAGGAGAAAAAAGTATAAAATGCAATGAATTTTGTGAAAACTGCACAAAAGATCAGTTCTGACTATACAGCATCAGTGCATTCAGAAAGTTTTTAATCTTAACATTTCCATGTTTGTCGGATTTCCCACGGATAAAATCCATTTCTTTTCGCACCTGTTCGAAGTTATATAAAGTAGTAGAGTATTCTGAAAAAATGTCATTGGAGTAGTCTTCCAGTCCTAAGTGGGCCAGATTGACCATCCCTGCATTGGCAGCCCTTCGGATTCGCTGTTCCATGGACTTTGGATTGTCGCTGAACTGTCCGCAGAGCTCATTTAAGGTAGAATCCCCTACGGTTTCCCCATGCTCTACCAGATAATCGATCAGCGCGATAATATCCTTACTTCCGATTTCACCTATGATTCCCAGCTTCTGCAGTACATTTTTCAGCTTGGTAATATACTTTTTTTCCGGCGGCGGAGCAGCAGAACGGGTTTCCTCAACAAAAAGGGACTGCACCTTCTGAAAAGTTCTGCGCATGGACAGATTCTGTGCTACAGTACGAAGTACACTTTCGACTTCCACACTATTGATCGGTTTCTGAATATAGAATTCGATACCGCTTTCGTAGGCGCCGGAGATCATATCTTTAGAAGATACCTGGGACAGCATGACAAAAGCAGAATCCTCACAGAGCTGCTTTGCCTGTGATACAAAGGTAATGCCATCCATTTCCGGCATCAGAAGATCTACAATAATGATATCCGGTTTCAGAAATTCGATATCCTCCAGTGCTTCCGCAGCATTTCCTGAGGAGCCGCAGATCTCACCCAGCTTTCGGTCGCGGATAATGATTTTCAAGATATTCCGTATATTTCTGTCGTCATCAATTAAATAGAATTTCATATGTTTTCCTCCAGTTCATTCTGTGGGATTGTCATAGTAAATGTGGTGCATCCCGGATGAGAATCGACGCGGATACTGCCATGAAACTGGTTGGTAATCAGATCCTGAACCAGGTTCAGACCGAGTCCCCGGCTGACTTCTCCGGTTGTATAGTTGATTTTAGTTGAAAAACCGGGCTGGAAGATCTGATCCAGATCCTCTGGGTCAATTCCTGGTCCATTGTCCGTGACTGCGATCTGATATTGCTGATTTTCCAAAGTAATTGCAAGCTTCAGGCAAACTGTTTCCTGGTCACTGGCCTCGACTGCATTGGTAAAGAGATTGCGGAGAATGGACATCAGAAAATAATGCTTTTGCGTATAAATATGCGCCGGCAGTTCTGCTGTCAGGATCAAATGCCGTTCTGCCTCCTGCGCCTTGTTTCGGGTGGCTGTTTCCAGAATGCGCAGCATTTCCTCCAGATACATACCATCCCCCTGCAGATTCAGATCCAGAGCATCGGAGATACCGCGCAGGATCAGATTGTATTCCTTCTTGATTTCATGGATATCCTTCGCTACGTTAAGAGCTGTTCTGGCTAACTCAGGATCGATGTCATCATGCTCTTTTAACGTACTGAACAGACGATAGGAAGCATTCATCGTTTTCTCAATCAATGTCGTATTCTTTTTCATCCAGACCACTTCACCACTCAGCTTCGAAATCAAAAGCATTAACTGCTGATAGCGGTTCGCATGCTCCTGCCGCAGCAGAACCAGGTGATAGTGGCGGAACAGAGTAATAATAGCCAGAATCAATATGGAACGCACAAGCGCAACCCCCAGAATTCCAAGCTGCGTAGAAAAAGAAAACGTCGGCACATCATTCCGCAGCATCAATTCCACCAGATTAGCCGCATAGTCCATAAAGAAAAACGGAATCGGATTCAGCTTCTTATCCGGAAAGGGATTCGTTTTCCGAACATAAAGATATAAAAGCAGACCATAGACAATATAAAAAAACGCTTCCGGATAACAGGCTAAAATAATCTCCTGAACAGAATCATGCAAATGCAGCGAAAACAAAAACCGCGATAAAAAAATCCCGATACCAGAACAAACCGTAATCGGAATCAACGGCACATCATCCAACAAAAACAAAAACACCGGAAGGAACAAGATACCAATGGAGATCTTAAAATTATTATTAAACAGACTAATATTAAACTGCG